>DATHHZ010000244.1:0-2217 GCA_035316965.1 Burkholderiales bacterium
GCGCGCGCGGCGAGCTCGTACCCGATCACCGCCCCGGCGCCAGGGCGATTCTCCGCGATCACCGCCTGCCCCAGGCCTTTCGCCATGTGCTCCCCGAGGAGGCGGCTCGTCACGTCGGCCGCGCCGCCGGGAGGAAAGGGCACGATGATGCGCAGGGGCTTAGAGGGAAACGACTGCGCGTGAACGGCGCTCGCGAGTGCTGCGAGGGAGATGAGCAAAGCTGCGGTGAGGCGGGCGTTCATCGTACGTCCTTCCATCTTGGACTGATGCATGTTCGGTCTAACGAAACAGGTGAGCTAGCGGTCTTCGGCGTCGCGCATGTCTTGCTCCAACAACGCGTCACGGCCTTTGGATGTAATTGTGAGGGCGCCGGACCTATTCGACTTTGCGAGACCGAATGCACCGAGCTTGGCGGCAATATCAGTCGGAAATGGCGGCGGATCGCGTTTCGCGTCTATGGCGCCCTTCAGTTTCCGCAGCCAGTCAAAATCGTCCGCAGTCAGGTTCGAGTCCATGACCAGTTACAAAGCAGCTACCAATCTTCCCGGCTACCGCTCCCGCGGTTTCAGTTTCTCGCGGTAAAGCTTCGCGCGCCGGACGTAGATGTCCGCGTTTTTCAGGAGTTCGTCCCTTTCCTCCGGCTTCAGCTCGCGCACGACTTTACCCGGCGAGCCGAGCACGAGCACGCCATCCGGATACGTTTTTCCTTCGGAGATGAGGGTGCCGGCGGCGATGAGGCAGCCGCTGCCGATGACGGCGTGGTTCATGATGATCGCGCCGATGCCGACGAGCGATCCGTCGCCGATGGTGCAGCCGTGCAGCATCGCTTGGTGGCCGACGGAGACATTCTTCCCCAGCGTGAGCGGGATGCCCGGATCGGCGTGCAGGACCCCGGCGTCCTGGATGTTGGTGCGCTCGCCGATGGTGATGATGTCGCTGTCGCCGCGGACGACGGAGTTGAACCAGACGCTCGCCTGGTTGTGCAGAACCACCGTGCCGATGACGGTGGCGTTCTCCGCGATGAACCACTCCTCGCCGTGAAACACGACCTTGCGCTCGCCAAGTGAGTAGACCGCCATGATTGCAGCCGATTATATCGGAAGCGCGCCGCGGTTCCGCCGCCTGCTATCATCACGCGCTTCATGAAGCCGAGTCAGTCCGAGTTTGTCGAGATCCGCGGCCTGCGCTACCACTGCCGCTGCTGGGGCGACGAGCGCGCGCCGAAGCTTTTCATGCTCCACGGCTGGATGGACGTGTCGGCCTCGTTCCAGTTCCTGGTGGACGCATTGCGCGGAGACTGGCGCGTGATCGCGCCGGACTGGCGCGGTTTCGGCTTGAGCGAATGGGCGAATAGCGACAGCTACTGGTTCCCGGATTATTTTGCCGATCTCGACCGCTTACTCGATCATTTCCAGCCGGGTGCGCCGGCGACGCTCATCGGCCACAGCATGGGCGGCAATGTCGCCGCGATGTACGCCGGCATCCGACCCGAGCGCGTGGCGCGCTTGATCGATCTGGAAGGGTTCGGACTCACCGGGACGCGAGCGGAGAAGGCGCCGGAGCGCTACGCGCGCTGGCTGGTCGAGCTTCGCGAAAAGCCCGCATTTCGCGACTACGAAAACTTCGAGGCGCTGGCCGAACGCCTGCGCGGCAACAATTCCCGTTTGAGCGCCGAAAAAGCTTCGTTCCTCGCGCGGCACTGGGGCAGGTCGAAGCCCGACGGCCGCGTCGAGCTCGCGAGCGATCCCGCGCACAAGCTCGTCAATCCGGTTCTCTACCGGGTCGAGGAAGCCGAGGCCTGCTGGCGCAAAGTCGCCGCGCCCGTGCTCTGGGTGGTGGGAGCCGAATCGAAAGCGCCCGAGATGCTGAAGCTCTCGAGCGCCGATCTCGCGGAGCGCAAGGCGTGTTTCCGGCAATTGACCGAACGCGTTATCGCCGACGCCGGCCATATGGTCCATCACGATCAACCCGAGCGGCTCGCTGCGGTGATCGAAGAGTTTCTCGGGTAAGATGCCTCATTGAATATCGATTTGCATTGTCACTCCACCGCTTCCGACGGTTTGCTCAAGCCTGAGGAGCTCGTCGCGCGGGCCGCGGCAAACGGGGTGGAGATCCTCGCGCTGACCGATCACGACGGCGTGTCGGGGCTCGCCGAGGCGCGCGCCAAGGCCGAATCGGAAGGAGTTCGCTTCGTCGATGGCGTCGAGATTTCGGTGA
>DATHHZ010000245.1:0-3287 GCA_035316965.1 Burkholderiales bacterium
CAACATGCCGATCGCCCGATTCGGCTCGACGCTCATCTCCAAGGGCCAATTCAACGCCTACATGAAGATGCTGCAGGAATCCTTCCGCGAGGAGAATCTCGGTGCCGTGATGTGCCGCACTCTGATCTCGGTGGATTGGCAGGGCTACGTCTACGATTGCGATTTCAACCAGATGCTCGGACTGCCGCTCAGGATCGCGGGTCGGCCCAGAGCGAAGCTCGCCGATCTCATCGGGCGCGATCTCGCAGGGAATCCGATCGCGGTGAAGGACCACTGCTTCGGCTGCACCGCCGGGCAGGGCTCGAGCTGCGGCGGCGCGCTCAATGGCTAGTACGCGGCCCGGCCGGTCCTGTCCGCGCCACTACCGTTACTCGCCCGCGGTTTTCTCGCGGGCCGCGGACCTAAAGGCGCAATCGCTCTACATCGTTGGCGGACTCTACGGGAATCCCTTCGCGCTCGAAGCGGTCCTTGCCATGGCGCGGCGGGAGGGCGCGACGCTCGTCTTCAACGGCGATTTCAACTGGTTCAACGTCGACCCGGCGGAGTTCGAAGGCGTCAACGACACCGTCCTTCGGCACGCGGCCCTGCGCGGCAACGTGGAGACCGAGATCGCCGGCGAGGATTCCGGCGCGGGCTGCGGCTGCGCCTATCCGGAATGGGTGGGCGAAGCCGAAGTGGAGCGCTCGAACGAGATTCTCAGGCGCTTGCGCGGGACCGCAGGCGCGTATCCGGAATTGCGCGAGCGCCTCGCTGTCCTGCCCATGCACCTCGTCGCGGAAATCGCGGGCCTGCGAATCGGCATCGTGCATGGGGACGCCGAATCGCTCGCCGGCTGGCAGTTCTCGCAGGAGGCGCTGCGCGAGCGTCCCGAACGCACGAGGGCGCTGCTCGCCGGATCCGGCGTCGACATCTTCGCCTGCACCCATACCTGCCTGCCGGTGATGCAGGACTTCGCCACGCCGCGCGGGAACGCGCTCATCGTGAACAACGGCGCGGCCGGAATGCCGAATTTCCGCGATACGCATTTCGGTCTCGCGACGCGCATCGCGAGCACGCCCTCGGCGCAGGCGCTCTACGGCGCGCGGCTCGGAACGACGGTCGTCGAAGCCGTGCCCGTGCGCTATGACTACGGAGCGTGGATGGCGCGATTCGACCGCGTCTGGCCCGCAGGCTCGCCCGCCGCGCTCTCTTATCGCAAGCGCATCGCTTCCGGCCCGGGTTACGAGGTGGAACAGGCCGTGCGGACGGGCGCGCTCTCGCGCGCGGCCTGAAGCGGCGCGCACCATGTCGCGTCGCCGGCTGCTCGTCGCGGCCCTAATCCTTGGCCTGATCGCCGCGTTTTTCGCGCTCGACCTCGGGCAGTATTTCCAACTCGAATACTTCAAGTCGAAGCAATCGGCAATCGAGGAATTCCGACGGGCGAATCCGCTCGCCGCAGGTGGAATCTTCTTCCTCATCTACGTCGCCGTCACCGGCCTGTCCGTGCCCGGGGCGGCCATTCTGTCGCTCGCGGTCGGTGCGATATTCGGCCTCTTATGGGGGACGCTGATCGTGTCGTTCGCCTCGAGCATAGGCGCAACGCTCGCTTTTCTCTCCTCCAGGTTTCTTTTTCGTGAAGCGGTGCGCAGTCGGTTCGGCGACCGGTTGCGGGCAATCGACGCCGGCCTGGCGAAAGAGGGTGCGTTCTACTTGTTTGCCTTGCGGCTCGCGCCGGTGGTTCCGTTCGTGCTGGTCAATCTCCTCATGGGGCTCACGCCGATCCGGACCCGCACGTTCTACTGGGTGAGCCAGATCGGCATGCTTCCCGCCACGATCGTTTACGTCAACGCGGGCACCCAGCTGGCTGCCGTCAAATCTCTCTCGGGGATTCTCACCCCGGCGCTGATCGGCTCGCTCGTGCTGCTCGGCATTTTTCCGCTCATTGCCAAGCACGCCGTCGAAGCCTTCAAGGCGCGCCGGCGGCTGGCGAGATGGCCGAAGCCGGCCAGATTCGACCGCAACCTCGTCGTGATCGGCGCGGGTTCCGCCGGTCTGGTGTCGGCCTACATCGCGGCCGCGGTCAAGGCGAAAGTGACCCTGATCGAGAAGGACAAGATGGGCGGGGACTGTCTCAACACGGGCTGCGTGCCCTCCAAGGCCCTGATCAAGTCGGCGCGGCTCGTCGCGCAGGCGAAGCGCGCACGCGAATTCGGCTTCAAGTCGATGCAGGTCGAGTTCGATTTCGCCGAGGTCATGGAACGCGTGCAGCGCGTGGTGAGGACCGTCGAACCGCACGACTCGGTCGAGCGCTACACCCGGCTCGGCGTCGAGTGCCTCAAAGGCGAGGCGAAAATCACCTCCCCCTGGACGGTGCAGGTGAAGACCGCGGCCGGCGTGCGCACGCTCACCACGCGGGCGATCGTCATCGCCGCGGGCGCGCGGCCCTTCGTGCCGCCGATCCCGGGACTCGCCGAGGCCGGCTGCCTGACCTCGAACACGGTGTGGGCCTTGAGGGCGTTGCCGCCGCGGCTGGTCGTCCTCGGGGGAGGGCCGGTCGGTTGCGAGCTCGCCCAGTGCTTCGCGAGGTTCGGATCGCGCGTGACGCAGGTCGAGATGCTTCCGCGCATCTTGACCCGGGAAGACGCGGAGATCTCCGAAATGGTCGCGCGGCAGTTCCGCGAGGAGCGCATCGACGTCCGCGCCGATCACAAGGCGGTGCGCGTAGACCGGGAAGGCGGCCAGAAGCTGCTTTTGTGCGAGCACGGCGGGAAGGAGGTCCGCATCCCGTTCGACGAGCTGCTGTGCGCGCTCGGGCGTGTCGCCAATACCGAGGGGTACGGCCTGGAGGAGCTCGGCATCGAATTGAGCCGTGCGCGCACCGTGAGCACGAACGAATACCTGCAGACCTTTTATCCCAACATCTACGCCTGCGGCGACGTCGCCGGCCCGTATCAGTTTACGCATACCGCTTCGCACCAGGCCTGGTACGCGGCGGTGAACGCGCTCTTCGGCGGCGTGAAGAGATTTCGCGCCGACTACTCCGTGATCCCCTGGGCGACGTTTACCGATCCCGAGGTCGCCCGCGTGGGGCTGAACGAAACCGAGGCCAAGGAGAAAAACGTCGCTTACGACGTCACGAGCTACCCTCTGGAGGACCTCGACCGCGCGATTGCCGACGGCGAGACGACGGGGGTGGTCAAGGTCCTCACCGCGCCTGGCCGGGACAGAATCCTCGGCGCGACGATCGCCGGGGAACACGCGGCCGATCTCATCGTCGAATTCATCACGGCGATGAAGCACGGCATCGG
>DATHHZ010000246.1:0-2833 GCA_035316965.1 Burkholderiales bacterium
CTCATCCGGGTAGAGCTGCCCGCGAACGACAGAGTGAATGCCGTCGCAGGCGATCGCGACCGCGCCTCGCGCAAAAGCTCCGTCCGCAAAGCGCACGGTGGCGCAGTCGCCGTCCTGCTCGACCGCCTCGCAGCGCTGCCCCAGCGCGATGGCATCGTGGCCGAGGCGCTCGCGCACCGCCTCGACCAGCACGCGGTGCAGCTCCCCGCGGTGGATCGAGAACTGCGGCCATTCGTATCCGGCGTAACGGCCGCGCGGCTCCTTGTAGACGAATTGCCCGAAACGGTTGTAGAAGCACATCTCGCGGGTCAAGACCGCATGGCGCTCAAGGCGCCCGGCGAGACCGAGCTCGGTCAGCTCACGCACCGCATGCGGGAGCAGGTTGATTCCGACGCCGAGCCATTTCAGCTCGGCCGCGGCCTCGAACACACGGCAGGGGATGCCGGCTTCGTGCAGGCTGAGGGCGAGCGTGAGGCCTGTCACCCCGCCGCCGATGATGAGAACGTCCCGGGCATTCTCCGATCGCACCTCGGAATGCTAGCATGGCGATGTTCGAGGCTTTCATACGACAAGACCATGCGCTGCGTATTCCTTTCGCTGCTCGCCGCCCTCGTTCTGACGCCGGGCATCGCGAGTGCGCAAAGCTGGCCTTCGCGTCCGATCAGGATGATCGTGCCGCAGGCCGCGGGTGGCACGCCCGACATCGTCGCGCGCGTCATTTCCGGACGGCTGTCGCAGGCGCTGGGCCAGCAGGTCCTCGTCGAGAACCGCGCGGGCGACGGAACTCTAGGCGCACAGGCGGCGGCGCGCGCGGCAGCGGACGGCTACACCTATTTGTTCGCGCCGGCCTCGGTGCTCGCCATCAACCCGTACATGGCGAAGATCCTTCCCTACAGCCCGGAGGACGATTTCGCGAGCGTCGCGATGGTCGGCTTGAGCCCGCTCGCGCTCATCGCGAGCCCGGAGCTGAACGTCAACACGCTCGCGGAGCTCATCGCGCTCGCAAAGGCCAATCCGGGCAAGCTCGCCTTCGCGAGCCCCGGCCAGAGGACTCTCCCCGGAATGCTCGGCGAAATGCTCAAGATCCGCGCCGGCATCGACCTGCTGCACGTTCCCTACAAGGGCGCGCAGGGGGTGCAGGACACGGTCGCCGGCCGCACTCAGCTCACCACCCAGGGGATTCCGGCGATCGCCGCGGTCGTCCAGCGCGGGCAGCTTCGCGCGCTGGCGGTGAGCTCGCCCCGCCGCCTTCCGGAGCTGCCGGACGTGCCGACTTTCTCCGAGACCTTGCCCGGATTCGCATTCAACGGGTGGTTCGCGGTGGTCGCGCCGACGGGAGCGCCGCGCCAAGCGATCCAGCGGATGAACCTGGAATTCAACCGCATCCTTCTGGACGGCGAAATCGAACCGAAACTCCGCGCGCTCGGCATCTATACCGAAGGCACGGGACCGCCCGAGGAGATCGACGCGTTCCTGAAAAGCGAGCGCGCGTTCTGGAGCCGCGTCGTGCGGGAGCTGAAGATCGAGCCGGAGTAGCGCCGTGCGGCGCGGGGCTTGACGTTCCCGCAGGCCGGACCGAGGATACGATTTCAAAACACACACACAGAGAGGATCCCATGCCACACCGTTCCATCATGCTTACGACGTTCGTCGCCGCGCTCGCGCTCGCCGCGAGCGGCACGGTTCTGGCGCAGCAGAAGGGCGGTAAGCACCACACGCTCGCCGCGACCCTCGAGACGGTGCAGTGGGGCTGGCTCGATCCGAACGAGCCGCCCAAGCTCAAGGTGAATTCAGGCGACACGGTCTCGATCGAGACCATGATGCACGCGCACGACAAGGTGAAGCCCGGGATCACGATGGACGAAATCGTCGCGCTGCGCAAGGCCAATCCCGGCGGCGGGCCGCATTCGATGACCGGGCCGATCTACGTCGAGGGCGCCGAGCCCGGCGACGTGCTGGAAGTGCGCATCCGCAAGATCGTGCCCAAGCCCTTCGGCGTGAACTTCAACCTCCCGGGCAAGGACTTTCCGACCATCGGCGCGCTCGCGCCGGAGATGCCCGACGGCTTCGTGCGCTTCATGCCGTTCGACATGAAAACGCGCACGGCCGAGTTCAAGCCGGGGATCACTATCGACCTGAAGCCCTTCCCGGGAACGCTCGCAGTCGGCATCGACCCCAATGATCCCTCGCCGCGCAAAGGGGGCGTGAAGGACAACCCGATGGCGCCGGTGTCGACGCTGCGCCCGTGGAAGAACGGTTCGAACATGGACATCAACGAGCTGCAGGCAGGCTCGACCGTCTTCTTACCGGTGTTCCTGAAAGGCGGGCTCATCTGGACCGGCGACTCGCACTGCCGCCAGGGCAACGGCGAGGTGAACCTCACCGCGCTCGAGTGCTCCTTCAAGGAAATCGTGATTCAGCCGATCGTGCGCAAGGACCTGAAGCTCGAGTGGCCGCGCATCGAGACGCGGACCCACTGGATCTCGGTCGGATTCGACGAAGACCTCAACAAGGCGATGGTGAACGCGGTGCGCGAGGCGGTGGACTTCCTCGCAGCGCAGAAAATGGTGCCGCTCACGCGCTACGAGGCCTACTCGCTCGTCTCGATGGTCGGCGACTGCCGCGTATCGCAGGTCGTCGACGTGCGCAAGGGCGTGCACTGCATGATCCCGAAGTCGGTGTTCACGACGAAGAAGTAAGTCGCGGTGCGCCGGTTCGCTGCGCCGCTCGCGATCGGCGGCGGCGCGCTCGCCTTTTTCTTCGGCCGGCGCCGCTTCTCAACAGCTCCCTAGCTGGATCGGTTGACGCTGAACGCGCCGGGGCCGAGGGCGAA
>DATHHZ010000247.1:0-4554 GCA_035316965.1 Burkholderiales bacterium
TCAACTCGGAACTCTTGGGAAACAGGGCGGAGTGGACCTCGACCCAGACGCGCCGTCGCAGGTGACGCAGGGGAATTCCATGATGCGAGCCCGCGTGCCGTACCTGGTCCGGCATGCGGACCAAGCCAGTGCGGAGCAAGCTGGACTCGACCAGTTCGAGCTCGGATTCGGGCACCAGAATATCCAGATCCCCCATGGGCCGCAGGTGGGGGACCGGATAGTGCTGATGGCTGATCGAGATGCCCTTGAGGAGAGTCGGACGCACCCTCACGCCTTGGCAGGCGTCGACGACCTCGACAGCGGTTTCACAGAGGTTCCCGAACCAGACCTGGGCCGTGAGATCGGCACTTAGGAGCGGATCGCGCCATGCAGGCGGAACCCTCTCCGGGGAGCCGCGCATTGCGTGATACATCAGAGGTGTCAGGCCGGCGTCAATTGTGTGCAGAAATTGACGATCCTCAGCATCCTTTCCTTCCGGATTGCGGATTGCCGGTATCAAATCCCGGGGTTGCCGCCCGGCGGCATAGCCGAGTAGCCCAAGCACAAGACTTGGCTCGTCTTTTGCGAGCACCTTCACAGGGAAATGCTTTCTCTCAGACTCACATTGACTCTTTAGGCTTGGGGAGCTCCATGATAACTTCCGAATCTGACTCTGCTGCATTGACAATGAGATTGCTCGTGGTTTTCCTGAATTTCACACCGCAGGACTCGGGGGTCCGGTGACAATTCCGGTCAAGCGGCGGGATGGCCTTATCCTGCGAAAGGTTCAGCAGGACCTGCTGCTGCTGGACACGGAATTCAATCAGATTCATCAACTTAATGAAACCGCGAGCTTCATCTGGGAGAACTGGGAGCAGGTACCTGATCCAGTTGAGATTTCGAGATTGCTCGCGCAGAAATTTGACGTAGAAGAGCAAGTGGTGTTGAATGACGTATCCGCGATTGTGGGCAGATTGCAGGAGTTGAATCTGCTGGTCCGTTAGCTGGCGGAAGCGGTAACTGGGTAGTCTGGGTAGTCGGGCGGCATTCCGTTCGTTGCATTTTCGTGAGTGGAGGCGAAAGTGGCCAAAGAGATATCGAAACAGGGAACATCCCGCCGGGAGTTCGTCAAAAAGGCGGCATACATTGCCCCGGCGATCATCACGTTGCAGGCGGCACCTTCATATGCCAGAGCGGGTTCGGAGAAGGAGAAGCATCGCTCGCCGAAGCCTTCGCACAGGCGCGGCTAGAAACTTCTGGCAATACCCCGCGCGGTCCTAGGCCGCGTGGGGACACGCAGCACGGGGTCGGCCGGAGGGAACTCCGGCTCCGCAAGGCACGTAGCGCTCGGCCAGGAGGGAGTGGGGTTTCGCGCGCCCCTCCTCTGCAGGAAATCCATGGAATTCGAGCGCATTCAGGCATCCGGGCATCCGCTGTGTTTCACGGTCCTTGGCCGGTCCGTGCGCGTCGATTGCGCGGACTCCGCACTCAGGGCGGTGCTGGCCGCGAACTACGCGGCGATGGCTGAATTGAACGAAGATGTCCGGTTTGACCTCCACTACCACGTCGGGCGCAGCGGGCAGTCCCTGGGTTTCGTTCTGAGCCGTCCAGGCGAGAGCGCCCAGATCGCCGACGATGCCGGCGATCTCCTTTTCCTGCTGGAAAAGGACCTCGTCGTCGAGTTGCAGAGAAAGCGCCCGGATCTCCTTTTCCTGCACTCTGCAGCCTTGGACTGGAAGGGGAAGGCTTGCTTGCTGGCCGGCGAGTCGGGTGCGGGAAAGTCAACCACTGCCTGGGCCCTGCTGCATCACGATTTCCGCTATCTCAGCGACGAATTGAGTCCGATCGACGTCGACACCCTGCAGGTTCACGCCTATCCCCACGCGCTGTGCCTCAAGGAGCCCCCCGGGGCGCCCTACGCGCTCCCCGGGGATGTGCTCCACCTGGGGAGGACGATCCATGTGCCCACGGGCAGCATGCCGGAGACCGTCGTCCGCGAGGCGCGCCCGCTGGCGGCGCTGTTCCTCCTGAAATATTCGCCCGGGCTTCGCGCGCCGACCTTGCGTGCGATGGATGCCGCAGAAGCCAGCGCCCACCTGTACGTGAACGCGCTCAACGCTCTGGCGCATTCCAATCGCGGGCTGGACGCAGTCGTGCGCATAGCCGAGGGCCTGTCCTGTTTCGCGATTGCTGCCGCCGATTTGCCGTCGACGTGTGCTTTGATTCGCTCGACGATGGAACAGACAGGCTGTGCGCTTCCGGATCGACGGGAACCGCGCGCGCTTCCGTAGGACCTGCTGACCGCAGCGGCGAACGGGTTGGTATCGAAGGTTCGAGCCGGTGGTGACCCACGAAAAGGAAATTACCCCGCGATCCACTTCATTGGTGCGGGCGTGGGCGGTTTCCCGCCTGCCCGTGACCGGCGAGGCCCTGCGCCGGCGGCATGCGACCGGCGATGGCAGGCGCGACGGGCTGCGAAGCCGGGCCTTGCAAGCGAGAAATGTTGCCCGGGCCCGCGCGCATCTGCGGGGCGGCGGCGACAGGCGGGCGGCTTACGGGGCCGTGGAATTCGGGGCGCGCTTCGTTTCGAACGACGGCGGGATTGGCCGAGAAGCTTCGCCCGTCGGGGCGGCCGGAGCGCCCGTCGTCGAGCCTGCGCGGACTCGGGCGCACCTCCATTCCGGGCGCGTTCGCACGAGGATTGGCGCCGTGCACCCCCGGCCGGTTCAGCGAGCTGTTGCGGGTTGCCGGGGGGAGCGGACCTTGCCAGTGGAAATCGCGCCGCTGGCTGGCCTGCGTGGCGGGACCGAATCGCTGCTGCAAAGACGCGATGTGATACGGCACGCCCCGGCGATGCACCGGATCGTGCTGCCATTCGGCCGGCGCAGTCCTCGCGAGGCCCGGCCGGTTGACCACCCTTTGGCGGTTCACGGTGACGTTCGTGACGTTCGTGACGTTGGTGACGTTGACGACGGTGACGTGGCGCGCTCGCCAGTCGCAGGAGCTGAAGAAAAATCCCGCGCCCACCCTGATGCCGCCACCCCAGGTGAATCCCACCGGATGCCCGGGATACGCGTAGTAGCCGGGCCAGGGCGCCCAGTAGACGGGTGGATACGCCGGCCACCACCACGATCCGTACGCCACGCGCGGATCGTAGTACGGCACGTAGACGACCTGCGGGGTGGCCGGCTCGATGGCGAGGGCGTCCCCCTGCTGGACGACGTAGGCCTGCTCAGTCGATCTCAGATTGCCGGCGGCGTACGCCTTCTGCCTTAGGCTCTGAACCGTTTCCATCACCTGCGGTTCCTGCGCGATGAAAACGTCGCCGAGGCGCGCGGTCCACTCGAGCTGCTGGTCCATCATCGCAAGGACCTGCGGGAACGCGGTGAGTGACTTGACGCTCGCGTCCCAGTCCTTCTGCTCGACCGCGTTGACCGCCTCCTCTCCCTTGAGGCCGGGATTCGCCCTCGACCAGCGCGCCGCCTCCACCACCTCGAGCGGATAACTGGAGGCCATGAAGATCTGCGATAGTAGAGAATCGGGGTAAAGCGCGATCGGCGCGAGCATCTGATCGAGCTCCTGCTGCGTGGCCGCGGCGTGGCGCGGGGCGGGCGCTTGGGTCTGCGCAAAGGCGACCGACACCGAAAGCAGCAGCACGAGCAGCTGTCGAAGGGCTTGTTTGACGAACGCTTTCATGAGCACCTCCTGTCGCCATCGAAAGCAGGCTTGCGGTTGCGTCTCATGCCTACACAAACGTACAGGTTGCGCCGGCGGTTGAATCCGATCAAGCAGACTCGATGATTCTTATTGTAAGAATTTGTGTCGGCGGTTACCGCTCCGGCCGGAAGCTGATATCGCCGTACTGCGCGCTCGCTTTCTCGTGCGTGTTGCTGGCGTCGGTCATCACGCCCACCCCGACGATGTCCCAGGGTTCCTCGCCGAAGGCGCGCCGGTAGTCCTCGAGCACGTTGCGCCGGAGCTCGCGCCATTCGCCGACGCCACCGCTTTCGACCACGATCGTCTGGATCTTGCCGGTGGGGATGCTCGGGGTGATGGTGCCGACCGGGGCGTCGCTCGCCCAGCTGTACATGATGATCGCGTACGGCATCTTCTCGCCGGTCAGCGCCTTATAAAGCCTGAGCGTGAAGCGCTCGCCGATGTCCAGCCGGGTCGCGTCGCCGTGGAAGGCGACGATCACGCGCGCCGGCGAGTCGTCGCGCGCGGGAACCCGGGGGTCGAGGCCGGCCGGCGTCTGCAGGACGCGCCAGCGCCACTCGATCACCGGATGGCGCGTCGGATCGATGTGGATGCGCCGGTAGAAGCCCGAGGCCGAGCCGTCCGCGCGCCCGTCGAGCACCACGCCCGGGCCGCTGTCGACCAGCGAGTACTCGCTCTTCGTCGCGAAGGGCGAAACGATGAAGCGGCCCCAGCCGGGCTGCGACTCGCCGGCGCGGCCCGCCGAGAACCGCGCCGCTTCGACCCGCGCGCCGCTCTCGATCGGGAGCTCGGCGACGATCGCCGCCGAGGCGAGCAGCTCCTCGACCGGGACGCCGACGCAGCCAGCGAGCGCCGCGC
>DATHHZ010000248.1:0-6277 GCA_035316965.1 Burkholderiales bacterium
CTTGCCTTGGAGAGATCGTAATGGTTGATTTCGTAGCCGCGGTCCCGATAGAAACGAAAACGGTTTCGCGCGAGCTGACGATCGTCGTCGCCGGCGCCGACGACTTCGACCAGCCGTTCAAAACGACTGAACGACGGCGGCGATTCGGCGTGCAGATTGAGCATGACCTGGTAATGCGCCATCTCGACGTCCTCGCATGCGATCACGACGGGGGTTTCGGAAGAGAGTGCGTGATGAGCCATGCAATGAGGAACGAATCCGATGGCTTGATAAGTCCACAGCAATCTGTCGAAGCCGCGTGCAGTGTTTTCGTCCGGTGCGTAAACGACGACGCCCAACCGCTGCTGGATGACCTTGGCGACGAGCCGGCAGGCGACCTGCAGCTTGGGTTCGGCGTTCGAGTAGAAGTCGATGCGCGTCATGACGAAGGAGAGAGGATCAGGGATCGGGGTTCGAGGGAACCGGTGACCCCGACACACGGAAACCCTGGATCCTCGATCCTCACTCGTCGATCCTAGTTTTCCGCACGCTTGATGAGAAACATCGTGAGCAGAGGGACGGGCCGGCCGGTCGCTCCTTTTTCCTTGCCCGATTTCCACGCCGTCCCCGCGACGTCGAGGTGGGCCCAGTCATACTTGCCTGCGAATCTCGAAAGGAAACAGGCCGCGGTAACGCTGCCCGCAGCGGGCCCGCCGATATTTGCAAAATCGGCGAAATTGCTTTTCAGCTGTTCCTGATAATCCTCCCACAGCGGCAGCCGCCAGACGCGGTCCAGCGACTCCGCCCCCGCTGCCTGCACCTCGTCTGCCAGGCCGTCTTTGTTCGCGAACAGCCCGGAGCAGACGTGGCCCAAGGCGACGACGCAGGCCCGCGTAAGCGTGGCGATGTCCACGACGGCCTGGGGCTCGAAGCGCTCGGCGTAGCTCAGCGCGTCGGCAAGAATGAGGCGTCCCTCTGCATCGGTGTTGAGAATCTCGATGGTCTGGCTCGACATGCTCGTGACGATATCGCCCGGCTTGGTAGCCGCCCCTCCAGGCATGTTCTCGCAGGCGGGCACGAGCCCGACTACGTTCAGTTTCAGTCCGAGCTCCGCCGCGGCGCGCAAGGCGCCCAGCACGCTCGCGGCGCCGCACATGTCGAACTTCATCTCGTCCATTTCTGCCGAAGGCTTGATGGAAATGCCGCCGGTATCGAATGTGATGCCCTTTCCCACCAGCACCACGGGTCGACCCTTCCTGCCGGCCCCGGAGTAGCGAAGGATCACGAACTTGGGCGGTTGGTGCGATCCCCTCGTTACCGAAAGCAGCGAGCCCATCCCGAGCTTTTCCATGTCTTTTTGCTCGAGCACTTCCACCGCCAGCTTCCATTCGCGCCCGAGCTTCACGGAAGTGTCAGCCAGATACGTGGGCGTGCACACGTTCGCGGGCAGATTGCCGAGGTCCCGGGCGAGCGTCATGCCCGCGGCGATAGCGCTCCCTTCGCGCATACCACGCTCCAAGGCGGCTGCATCGCGCTTGGACGCGGCCGAAATAGCGACATGCAGGAGCGACGTTTCTTCCGCCTTCTTGCTCTTCATGCGATCGAAGCGGTAGGTGACATCGGCGGCGGCCAGAACGAGCTGACGCGCCTTCCAAGCGGCATCGCGATCTGGAACGTGCAGCTCGGCGAAATACAGGCAAGCATCGCGTGCCCCCGTTTCCTGAACGGCGGCAAGTGCCGCGCGTGCGCAGTCGCGATACTGCTTCTCGCCGAATTCCTTCTCCCTCCCCAGCCCCACAAGGAGCACCCGCTCTGCAGCGACACCGGGCACGCGATACAGCAGCCGGGTACTTCCCATCTTGCCGTCCATGTCTCCGGATCGGAGAAGTTCGCGGATCTGGCCGTGTGCCGCCTTGTCGAGTGCATCCGCCGCATCCGACAACTTGCGCGATTCGAATACACCTGCAGCGACGCACGCGACTTGGTGTTTCTCCGGCATCGCGAATTTTGTGTTAAATTCCATTCGACCTCGACTCGGGGAATATGCAAGGATTATCTCCGGTTTGCTTCGCAGAAGTCAAAGCAACACGGCGTTTCCGCCTTACGATCCGACATGATTCGCTGACTTCCATCTGTCCACAAAGTGATCTTTCGGCGCGCTCTGCTGCGTGAATTCGGCAACCTCGCGCTCGCGGTGTTCGCGACGCTGTTCGCCATAACGTTGACGACGCAGCTGATCCGGCTGCTCGGGCAGGCGGCAATCGGAAAAGTCCTCTCGGAAGGCGTAGTCGCACTGCTCGCGTTTTCCGCCCTCAACTATCTGCCGGTACTGCTCTCGTTGACGCTTTTCATCACGGTGCTCATGACGCTTTCGCGCAGCTACCGCGAGTCGGAGATGGTGATTTGGTTCGGTTCGGGCCTTTCGCTCCTCGCCTGGATTCGGCCCGTGCTGTTGTTCGCAGCGCCGCTGGTTGCGCTGACGGCGGTGCTGTCGCTGTTCCTGTCGCCTTGGGCGATCGGCAGAGCTGAGGAGTACAGGCGCCAGATGAATCTGCAAGACGACGTTTCACGAGTTTCACCGGGCGTTTTCCGCGAGGCGGGCAGCGCGGACCGGGTGTTTTTTGTGGAGGAAATCGCCGGTGATCAGACCAACGTGCAAAACGTATTCATCGCGCAGATGCGGCAAGGCAGGCTCGGCATCACGGTCAGCAGGCGCGGATACCGGGAGTCGGCGGAAAACGGCGACCGTTTCGTCGTTTTGCTCGACGGGCGGCGCTATGAGGGCATTCCAGGCGATCTCGATTTCAAGGTGATGGATTTTCAACGCTACGCAATGAGAGTCGAAACGCGCGAGACCCAGGTGGAAGAGGCTTCCACCAAAGCCATGTCCACGTTTGGTTTGCTCCAGACACCCAGTAATCCCCATCTGGCCGAGCTGCTGTGGCGCATCGGTTTGCCGATCGCCGCGTTCGTTCTTGCTTTACTCGCGATCCCTCTGTCCTTCGTCAACCCCAGGGCGAGCCGCTCGGTGAATCTTCTGTTCGCACTGTTCACGTACATGGTCTATGCAAACCTGCTCAGCATTGTCCAAGCCTGGGTTTCCCAGGGCCGGTTGGCTTTCAATACCGGGTGGTGGGTGGTGCACGCCGGAATGCTTGGCGTCCTCGCGTTGCTGTTTTACAGGAGGCTTCGGGTGGGTCCTCTGTTCGGAAGGCGCTGAAGTGGATACCTTACGCACCTACATGGCGAGGGAGATTTACGGCGCGACGCTGTTTGTTTTCGCCGCATTTCTCAGCCTATTTTCTTTTTTCGACCTCATCAATGAACTCACCGATCTTGGCAGGGGCGGATACCGGTTGCAGCACGCGCTCGCCTTCGTCGCCCTGACGGTGCCGAGCCACGTGTATGAACTGTTTCCCGTGGTAGTGTTGATCGGAACGCTTTATGCTCTTTCGCATCTCGCCGCCAATTCCGAATATACGGTGATGCGCGGCTCGGGACTTGCGCCTTGGCGCGCGGCAAGCACCCTATTTCGCATAGGTATCGTGTTTTCAGTCGCTACGCTCGTCTTCGGCGAGCTGATCGCTCCGGTCTCGGAGCGCGCGGCAAAGCAGCTCAAGCTCTCATTGACCAGCGCCATTGTGGCCGACGAGTTTCACACGGGTCTGTGGGTGAAGGACGACCGGCGATTCGTCAATGTTCGCGAAGTCCTGCCCGATACAAGTCTGTCGGATATCAGGGTATTCGAGTTCGACGACCAATACCGGCTCCAGTCGATCAGTTTCGCGAAACAGGGGCGGTACCTCGGCAAGAATATGTGGCGATTGCGCGAGATCGTGCACACCGGCTTCACGTCCAGCGGAAGCAACGTGCAGCGCCTCGCGGAAATGGACTGGAACTCCGTTCTTACACCGGACATTCTCGCCGTACTGTTCGTCGTCCCGGATCAGATGTCGGCATGGAACCTGTACCAGTATACCCGCCATTTGTCCGAGAACCGCCAAAAGACAGAACGTTATGAAATCGCCATGTGGAGAAAGCTCGTTTATCCGTTTGCCTCCCTTGTCATGATGGCGCTCGCCCTGCCCTTCGCCTATGTCCACGTCCGGGCCGGCGGCGTCGGGGTGAAAGTGTTCTCTGGGATCATGCTGGGGATCTTCTTTCACATGATGAACAGCCTATTTTCACATCTGGGTTTGCTCCAAAATTGGCCACCCTTCGTTAGCGCCGCGCTGCCGAGCGCGGTCTTTCTGGGCGCCGCCACACTGATGATGTGGTGGGTCGAGAGAAGATAGGCCGGCAGGGTCCGGCCATCGCGTTACCGATGCCCGGCTCCTGCATCGCCAGTGGCGACGACACGGGTGCCGGCCAGACGGTCATGCAGAAACTGTCGGTCGCGATCGAAGAACGCCCAAAAAACTCCGACGCCGAACAACAGCAGCGAAGGCCAGGCGAGAACATAGCGCAGCGCTGCTCGCCCGACTCCGATGGGCAGATTGTCGGGGCGGACAACCCGCATCTTCCAGGTCTGCATCGGCAACGTTCGACCTCCGCGGCTCCAGCAGGCTATGAAGTAGGCCCCCAGGACCAGGAACAAGTACAGCTGGAATACGAGACGCGTGTTCCCGGAGAGCCGGCCATGGGTAGCGCCATAGAACGCGAGACCGGCGAAAAAAGCGACTGCGAACACGATCAGTGATTCGTACAGCATCGACAGTACCCGCAGGCCGATGCCGGGCACCGTCGGACCAGGCAGGGCACGCGTGCCCGAATCCATCAGCGCGAATTTATGGGTTCGCCGCGGGGACCGGGGCGATGGCTTGCGGTTGTGCGGGGAGCGCAGCCGGCGGGGGGGTAGGCTCGGAAGGAGACTTGGCAGGACGCGCGGGCGCAGCGGGTTTGCGCGGTGTGCTACCCAGCTTGCGCCGCTCCTGCTCCGGCAGGCGGTTGTACTCCTCCCATTGCTGTTTCAGCACCTGTTTCTTGTCCGGTGGCAGCTTTTCCAGCTTCTTGTAGCGCTCGCGTGCGGCCTGGCGTTCCTTGGGAGTGAGCTTGGCCCAGGCCTGCATGCGCCGTTGCACGCGCACCTGTTCGTCGGGTTTCATCTTCGGATAACGCTTGGCGATACCGATCCACTTGCGCTTGCGCTCCGGTTCGAGATTGTCCCAGTCGACCGCAAGCGGCGCGAGAGTCTGCTGCTGCTCCTGCGTCAACTCGCCCCACGTCGGGGGTTTTTTCTGCGGTGTAGCGGCGAGAACGGAGAGCGAGGTGCAGAGCCAAAGTGCTAATGCGAAAGACGCTTTAGCCATGCATCGAATCCCTTGTCGAGATAGGCATCCAGTGGCAAGTCGCCGGTCAACACCGCGGCGTCGATTTCCTCGATTTCGGCGGCGACCTGGGAATCCCGCCACTGGTTGACAGCGATCAGGCCGAGGATGAGTACGGCCATCGGAAGCAGCAAGCGCGGAATGAGCGCAGAGGGACCGCCTGATCTGCCGATAAGGTTGCCGGCCCAGGCTAATACCGGGACTCGGGACTCGACGTGCTGGCACGCCAAAGCCCGCTCGCGCGACTCCTTCAGGCGGGCGAGCTTGCCGGCGTCCAGATCGAGCCCTCGGTTGAGAAGCTGCTTGATTCGGTAAGCGATCTGCTGTTCGTTCATAACTCAATCCCCTTTGCCCGTAAGGCCGCCGCCAAAGCGTGTGCTGCGCGGGAGCAATGGGTTTTGACGCTGCCCTGAGAGCAACCCATGACGGCTGCGGTCTCGGCAACGTCCAACTCTTCCCAATAACGCAGCAAAAACGCCTGCCGTTGACGCTGCGGCAGCCGTTGTAGTTCTTTCTCAATTACTTCAACAACTTGAGATTGTTCCAGGCGATCCGCTGGACCTCCCATGGACCCGGAAGTATCCGCGCTCTCCAAGGTTTCAAGGGGGTCCGTATCGTCGTCTTCCCGCCCCGGAGAGAGAGCTGAAAACAGCGTCACCCACAGCGACCGCACCTTTTGCCTGCGATAGAAATCGCGAATGGTGTTCTGCAGGATGCGGTGGAAAAGCATCGGCAGCTCCGCAGCTGGCTTGGCTGCGTACTTCTGCGCAAGCTTGAGCATGGAGTCCTGCACGATGTCGAGGGCGTTCTCCGGCTCCCGGACCGCGAACAGCGCCTGTTTGTACGCGCGTCGCTCGACGCTCGCGAGGAATTCGGAGAGCTCGTTTCGGGAGGCCAGAAGCGCTTCCTTTTTCGTCGGCCGAAGGGACCGCGGCAGGAGTGGTCGATGGTATCAAAAGCCCGGTTCCGAT
>DATHHZ010000249.1:0-3629 GCA_035316965.1 Burkholderiales bacterium
ATCTAGGAGACAGAAAGTGACACTCAATCATCCAATCTTCACCCGCTGGCCGGCACAGTACCCCGATCGGCTGCAACTCTTTTCAGCTCCCACGCCCAATGGGGTGAAGATCGGCATCATGCTTGAGGAAACGAGCCTCGCCTACGAACCGCACCGGATCGACATCATAGCGGACGAAAGCCACGACCCGGCCTTTCTCGCGCTCAACCCCAACGGCAAGATTCCCTTAATCTACGACCCCGACGGGCCGAACGGCACGCCGCTCGCGCTGTTCGAATCGGGCGCGATCCTCCTCTATCTTGCCGACAAGACGGGACAACTTATCTCCGCCGATCCGAACACCCGCTACGAAACGATCCAGTGGGTGATGTGGCAGATGGGCGGAGTCGGGCCGATGTTCGGCCAGGTCGGCTTCTTCAACAAATTCGCCGGCAAGGCCTATGAGGACAAGCGCCCGCGCGACCGCTACGCAACCGAATCAGCGCGGCTGCTCGGTGTCCTCGACGAACGGCTCGCGGGCCGCGACTGGGTGATGGGCGCTGACTACAGCATCGCCGATATTTCGCTGCTCGGCTGGGTGCGCAATCTGATCGGCTTTTACGAAGCGCGCGAGCTCGTCGGCTTCGACCGCTTTCTTCATGTGCAGGCGTGGCTCAACCGTGGCCTCGCGCGTCCGGCGGTGCAGCGCGGGCTGGAAGTGGCGGCGGTTTAAAGAGAGTCTGCTTGAGGTTGAATTGATGTTGCGAGGAGTAATCCGCGAACGGACACGGCGGCGTGGCTTCTGGCTGCTGGCCAATGAGCTCGCGCGCCGCGAATCGCTCGACCCAACCTGAGGGATTAGGTCGTGAGCAGCGCGTCCCTGATCCTGACCGACGGCGGCCTGGCGCTCTCCGAGCGTAAGGCCGTCGGCGCGCAGGGCAGCACAAAGGTGCTCGCCGCGTCGAGCCTGGGCAGCTGCCTCGTGTTCGTCAGCAGCGCCGTCGTCACGGTCGCGCTCGCGGCGATTGGCCGAGACATGCGCCTGTCGCCGCTCGACCTGCAGTGGGTGATGAACGCCGAGCTCCTGCCGCTCGCGGCCCTGACCTTGGTCGCCGGCGCTCTGGGTGACCGGTTCGGACAGAAGCGGATCTTCCTCGCGGGGATCGCTCTCTATGGCCTGGGCGCGACCGCGATTGGTTTCGCGCCGAGTTTCGCCCCGCTCATCGTCGGCCGGTTCCTGCAAGGCTTGGGCGAAGCCTTGATCCTGCCCAACGGCCTTTCCGTGCTCGGGCAGGCCTTTCCGGCGGATAAGAAAGCCCGTGCGGTCGGCATCTGGTCCGCCGCCGCGGCTGTCGCCAGCGGCGTCGCGCCCGCGATCGCCGGCGCGATCCTCGATCACGGGTCCTGGCGGACGACCTTTCTGATGCTCCTGCCCGTGGTCGCCGGCGCGCTGGCCGTCGGCACCGTGTGGATACCCAAGGACTCCCCGACCAGCCACGCCCGGGTTGACGTCGGTGGCGCGGTCCTTTCGACAGTCGGGCTCGGCGGGCTGGGCGCGGGGCTGACCAGCCTGACCAACGGTTCCGGTCCGAACCTTTGGGTGCTCGTCACCCTGATCGTCGGTCTGGGCGGCTTAGCCGGCCTCATCGTGACCGAACGGCGATTAGGCGACAACGCGATGTTGCCCCATCCCTCTTCGCCTCGCGGTCGGTCGTCGGCGCGAACCTGTTCACCGCGCTCCTCTACGGAGCGTTCACGATCATGCTAACCTTGATCCCGTTCGTGATGATCCGGGGCGCGCACCTGCCGACGCTGGTGGCGGGCCTGGCCTTCATTCCCCTGCAAGTGCTGATTACGGTCGTCTCGCCGCTCGCCGGCATGCTCTGCCGCCGGTTCGGCCGGCGCTTGCCCTTGTTCGCCGGCGGCGCCGTCGTCGCCTTGGGATGCGCCATGGCGCTCCATGTCGGTTCGAACGCGACCTATTGGGCGGACATCTTCCCCCCTATCCTGTTGCTGGCGCTGGGCATGAGCGTGGCGATCGCGCCGTTGACGACCCTCGTCCTCACCTCCGTCGAGTCCGATCGCGCCGGAACCGCGTCTGGCGTCAACAGCGCGGTCTCGCGCGCCGGGTCCCTCTTCGCCATCGCCCTGCTCGGCGGCGTCCTGCAGCAGGGCGGTCCTCAGCTGCTCTCAGGATTCCACATGGCGATGGCTGTCGCCGCGGTCGCGTGCGTTCTCGCCACGCTCGCGGTGTTCATTATCGAGCCGGGGCCTCACGTCGACTTCATCCCGCGAGACTGACCCGTTCGGTGTCCGTAATCAGCAGGCCGGCAAGGCCGGGAGGAAACAATGAAGAACGAAGACCAACCTATAGGCAGAAGGAGAAAGCCCATGAAGATCCGAACCATCATCGCCGCCACCTGCGCCGCCCTCGCCTTCTCGATGGCCGGCCCCATCTACGCACATGATAGCAAAGCGCAAACCGTCACGAAGAACTTCGAGGCGGCCATTCCCAATATCCCTGGCAAGTCGCTGATCGCCGTGGAAGTCGATTACGCGCCCGGCGCGGCCTCCGTGCCCCACACCCACGCGAAGTCGGCTTTCATCTACGCCTATGTGATTTCGGGCGCGATCGAGTCGAAGGTGAATGACGGCGAGACGCGAATCTATCGGGCAGGCGAGAGCTGGTCCGAACGGCCGGGCGATATCCATTCGATCAGCCGCAACGCGAGCAAGACCGAGCCGGCAAAGCTGCTCGCTGTCTTCGTCCTCGACACCAATGATGACCCTCTGACCACGCCCATCAAATAAACCTTCAGACGGATTGAAAGAACGAGTACCCTCAAGAAGGTAACGATGGACAGGAACATCATCAAAGAGACAATGCTTTCGCTTGAGGGGCCGCGTTTGGTGAATCGCCGATGTCCGTCCTGAGACGTCTTCGCATGCGGCTGGCCTGCTGGCTGCCAATGCATTGTCCATCGAGCAAGTTGCACTTCACGCGGGGTATCAGAGCCGCGGCAGCTTCACTCGAACCTTCCGGAAGCACTACGGGACCGACCCTTCAATCTATCGGTCAGAGGCGAATCGCGTCTCTCGTTGCGTATCAGATCGAAGAAGACGGCGCCCCGAGTGATTGGGGCCATGACAAGAACAATGCGCAGATTCACACTACTAATACGGGGTAAGAACAAGATTTGCTCAAAATCGATGGGATGGAAGGCTTTCGCTCCGCCGGTGCTAGGTTGGCATCAGTTAGGATGGGCAAACCGGGAGCGTTCGAATGGAAGAGATTTCTACTCGAGCGCTTGCTCTGACCTCCTGCGCGGGGATCGTTGGCGTCTGAAAGCTTTAGACGCGGCCGCCGGAGAGAATGAAAACGATAACGATCCGGCATTTCTAACGGCGCGCAGACGGGAATACCCTCCTCATACACCTCATCGATACTTGGTGGCAGCACGGGTGGCCCATCGATCACAACGCGGTCGATCCGCCGCTCGTGTGCGCAGCCCCTACTCTCGATGTCCGCCGCAGGTCTACCACATGGCCGCGGAGGAGTTGTTTGTATCGACGGCTGCGATTTGCATGTGTCGACCCATGTGTGGGATAATCTCGGGGCGCAGAACGTTGGCTGTCCGGCGGCGCTTATC
>DATHHZ010000250.1:0-3739 GCA_035316965.1 Burkholderiales bacterium
CGATGTCGCTCGGCTTGAGGTAGCCGAGGTGTTGCCTGAGATCGGTAATGGCGACAGCGGCCATGTTTCAGGCGCTGCGGGTTGGGCGTTTCTCTCCCCTCCTCAGTTGAGGAGGGGAGCCGGCGATAGCCGGCGGGGTGGTGAAGCAGCCGGCCAACCACCCCGGCGCTTCGCGCCACCCCTCCTTAAGAAAGGAGGGGAAGGCGAAAGAAGATTTCAGTCCGTGACCGTCCGGGTTCACCCGGTGTGGACGCGGTTCAGGTATTCCACGCCGACCTTGCCCGCTGCGATTTCGCGCAATGCGATGACCGTCGGCTTGTCGCGCGTGGTCTCGATGAGCGGCGTGCCGCCCTGGGCGAGCTGGCGCGCGCGGTACGTGGCCGCGAGCGTCAATTGGAAGCGGTTGGGGATTTTCTTTAAACAATCTTCGACGGTGATTCGTGCCATGGGTCCTCTTCTCAGTCTAGCTAAATGATTTGAAGATTTCCGGATACCGTGCGCTCTGGCGGGAAAGCATCAACCTGGCAGCACGCACAACGGCCATGAGGTCGCGCCGGGCTTCCTCAAACTCTTTGTTTATAATAACATAATCGAACTCGGCTACGTGAATGATTTCCTCGCGGGCGTCGCGCAATCGCCGCTGGATTGCTTCTTCGGTGTCCTGTCCCCGCCCCCGCAGCCGGCGCTCGAGCTCCTGCAGGACCGGGGGCGGCGGAAGGATGAAGATGCTCACCGCGTCGGGAAAGGCCTTGCGGACCTGCTGAGCGCCCTGCCAGTCGATTTCGAGAAGGATATCCAGGCCCTTGGCGCGCGCTTCGGCGATCCACTTCTGGGAGGTGCCGTAGCGGTTTCCGTGAACCTCGGCCGATTCCAGAAACTCGCCGCGCGCCAGCATCGAGTCGAAGGTCTTGCGGTCGACGAAATGATACTCGCGCCCGTTCACTTCTCCCGCGCGCGGGGGCCGCGTGGTAAAGGAAACCGAGAGCGCAAGCCCCTTGTCCTCGGCGAGCGCGGCGCTCACCAGAGACGATTTGCCCGCGCCCGAGGGTGCCGAGATGATGAAAAGATTGCCGGTCATTGCGGTTCGAAGGGATCCCCTATTCCTTGTCATCCTGAGCCCTACGCTTTCGCTCAGGGTAAACTCCGCGAAGGATCTGCTGTTGCGCTGAATCAACCTCTTGGAAAAGCAGATTCTTCGTCGCGGAGTTTACCCTTGAGCGCATGCGAAGGGCTCCTCAGAATGACAGCGCTTCGTCTTTCAACGGCTCGTTCATTCGATATTCTGGATTTGCTCGCGCATTTGCTCGATCAGAAGCTTGAGCTCGAGGCTCGCGTCGGAGAGTTCCTTCGACACGGACTTCGAGCCGAGCGTGTTCGCTTCGCGGTTCAGCTCCTGCATCAGGAAGTCCAGCCGCTTGCCGACCGCCCCTCCGGCCCTGACCACGCGGTGCACCTCTTCCAGGTGCGCCCCCAGGCGATTGAGTTCTTCGGCGACGTCCGCCTTGACGCCGTAAAGCGCGATTTCCTGCCGGATGCGCTCCTCGTCAGTGCCGCCGAGCACCTCGCGAAGACGCGCGGCCAGCTTTTCCTCGTAGGCGGCGATCGCCTCGGGCAGTTTCGGCTGAATCGAGGCGAGCAGGGATTTCATGCGCTCCACGCGCTCGATCAGCATGGCGGCGAGCTTTCCGCCCTCGCGCGAGCGAGTCGCAGCGAAGTCCTCGAGTATCTCCTGCACGAGCGCCACGCAGGCCTCGCGCAGCGCCGCCGACCGGTCGTCTCCGAGCACGCCGGGCCAGTGCAGCACCTCGCCCACGCTCAAGGGGCACGCGTCGGGGACTGCCGCCCTGATCTTTTTCGACGTTTCGGCGAGCTCGGCGAGCAATCCCTCGTTCACGCTGATCCGCGGTGCAGCGCCCGTTGGCGGAGTGACCGAAACCCGGCACTCCACCTTGCCGCGGGCCACGCGCGCCTGGATCAGCTCGCGCAGCGCCGGTTCCACTGTGCGCAGCTCTTCGGGGAGCCGGAACTGCACGTCGAGAAAACGGCCGTTGACGCTTTTCACCTCCGCCGCGAGCGATGCCGTCGGCAGATCTCGGGTCGCCGCCGCGTAGCCGGTCATGCTGGTGATCATGGATTGCGACGAGCGGGCCGTATAATGCCGGCGGCAATGGGAACGCCGCTATGATAACGGTTACAAACGCCGCACCGCTACCCCTTTGATGCCACAGCAGGCCAATCAGCCGCTGCCGGACGGCTATCAGCTCGAAAACTACCGCATCGCGAGCGTGCTCTCCTGCGGGGGTTTTTCCATCGTCTATCTCGCCTACGACGAAAACGACCAGCCGGTCGCGATCAAGGAATACCTCCCGAGCCAGCTCGCTTTGCGAAAAGAGGGCGACGCGCTGCCCTCGATTTCGGAGGAAAACCTGGCGACGTTTCGCTACGGCATGCGGTGCTTCTTCGAGGAAGGCCGCTCGCTCGCGCGACTGTCGCATCCGAACGTGGTGCGGGTGTTGAATTTCTTTCGCGCAAACGAGACCGTCTACATGGTGATGCGCTACGAGCGCGGGCGCACGCTGCAGGAACACATCCGCGCGCGCCGCGGAACGATCAAGGAAAGATTCATCCGCCACGTGTTCACGCTGCTGCTGAACGGGTTACGGGAGGTGCACTCGAACAAACTCCTTCATCTGGACATCAAGCCCGCCAACATCTACATCCGCAACGACAGCACGCCCGTTCTGATCGACTTCGGCGCCGCCCGCCAGACGCTCGTCCAGGAAGGCCAGCGCCTGAGCCCGATGTATACGCCCGGGTTCGCGCCGCCGGAGCAGTACAAGAACCGCGAACTGCTCGGACCCTGGAGCGACTGCTACGCCATCGGCGCAAGCATTTTTGCCTGCCTCGCGAGCGCGGCACCCCAAGCGGCAAACGACCGCAGCGAGCGTGACCGCTACGTCTCCGCGACGAAAGTTTGGAACGGCAAGTATTCCCGGCAGCTGCTCGAAACGATCGACTGGTGCCTGGAGCTCGATCACATGAAGCGCCCGCAAAGCGTGTTTGCGCTGCAGAAGGTGCTGCTGCGCGAAAAGGATCCCGAAGTGCACCGCGCCATCTCTCTCATCGAGAGCGTTCGCAGCGCGTTGATGAAGCGGCTCGGACGATGAGATTCTCGATCTTTCAGGAAAGCCGCAAGGGAGGCCGCGAGGCGAACGAGGATCGCACCAGCTACGCCTACACCCGTGACTCCTTGCTCATGGTGGTCGCCGACGGCATGGGAGGACATCTGCATGGGGAGGTGGCCTCGCAAATCGCCGCGCAGCTCCTCACCGAAGCGTTCCAGCGCGAAGCGAAGCCCAAGCTCGCCGACCCGTCCGGCTTTTTGCAAAAGAGCATCACCGACGCGCACTTCGCGCTCGGCGATTACGCCAAGGCGCGCAGCCTGATCGAGTCGCCGCGGACCACCTGCGTCGCCTGCGTCGTGCAGGATTCGACCGCCTGCTGGGCGCACGTCGGCGATTCGCGGCTCTATCACATCCGGCAGGGCCGCATCCAGGCGCAGACGCGGGATCATTCCCGGGTGCAGATGCTGGTCGAACAGGGCCGCGTTCGCGAGGAGGCCGTCGCGGCCCACCCGGATCGCAACAAGATCTTCAACTGCATCGGGGCGAGCGCGCTCCCGCAGGTGGAGCTGTCGAAGCCCACCCTGTTGCGCGAAGACGACACTTTGATCCTGTGC
>DATHHZ010000251.1:0-17329 GCA_035316965.1 Burkholderiales bacterium
TCGCGCAGAAACACCATCAGCGCGAGGATGAAGGCGAGCATCGCGGCGATGAAGAGCAGCCCGATGAACTTCGACAGATCGATGTCGATGAACGCGTCGACGAAGGCGACCGCAATCAGCAGCCCGACGAAAAGCGCGCAAATCACCGAGAGGACGATCGAGCCGTAGACCAGAAGCACGCGCCGGCTTAGGAGATTGAGTTCCGCGCGCGCCGCCTTCTGTCCCTCGGGCTGGAGCTGGCGCAGCCGTTCCTCGAGCGTACGGCTGCGGTCCACCGCGCGGCCGAGGCGGTTGGAGAGCACTCCGATGATCGTCCCCACCGCGGTAAGCAGGAACACCGGCGCGACCGCGAGCTGGATGAGTCGCGTGACGTCGATGACGTTTTCGGGGTTCATGCGGAGCCTCTCCTGCCCGCTGCCGTGCCTTAGACCATTGCCTTGCGCAGCTGGTGCTTGAAATGGTGGATGTGGTTGAGCGCGACCTTCAGCTTGCCGCGATCCTTTGCGGCGAGCGCCTCGTCGCGCTTTTTCTGCCACTCGCCGATCTTGGTCTTGATCGCGGTCTTGTCGACGCCCTTGACCTCGTGGTGCACGTGCATGTCGATATTGAGCGCCTTGCAGAGCGCAGCGAGCAGATGGTCCTTGTTCAGCTGCGTGTAGCCCTTCACCGCCTCGTGCTCGATTCCGGCCGCGATCTCGCGCAGCTCGGCGAGAGGCTTGCTCTTCAGCTCAGGAAAAGTGTGGGCCATGCGTCCTCCGGGGTGGTTGTCTTAGATGATACTGTAGAGCGTCTGCGGCAGCTACCGGAGCTGCCCGTTGGCGTCCCCTATGCGTCTTCCGACGATGATGAGATCGCGTTCGACTCCGTCCAGAGCAGCAACCTTCGGCAGCTCCCCCCACCGCAGGAATCCGAATCGCTCGAACAACGCAAGGCTCGGTTCGTTGTGGCCGAATATGAACCCCAGCAGCGTGTCGACCCCGAACGTCGGCGCGTGAGCCAACGCTTGGGTCAGCAGATAGGAGCCGAACCCCCGCTTTCGGAACGCCTCGTGAACGTAGACGCTCAGTTCTGCAGTCTTGGCGTATGCCGGGCGGCCGTAAAACGAGGAAAAGCTGAGCCAGGCCACGACGCGACCTGCGTCCTCGACGACCCAGAGTGGCCTGCGATTCGGCGTGTGCTCCTCGAACCAGTTTACCCGGCTCTCGACCGAGACAGGCTCGGTATCGGCCGTCACTATTCGCGATGGAATCGTGGAGTTGTAGATTTCCACGATCTGTGGAAGGTCGCTTCGAGTTGCCGTCCTATGGATCGAGGGCTCAGGCATCGACCCTCTCAAGTGGCTGGGACCTGACGTCTTGGCGAGCGACGGGCCGACGACTTGCGCTTGCGAGACGAAGTGCCGGCGGCCGTCCTCTTCGACTTCGGGTCGGGCAGAGCGGTCCATGGACCCAGGGCGCCCAAAGCTTCCTCTTCGCTCATGACTCTTGCGCGTTCTGTCACCTCGACCGGAACCCATTTTGGAAACGGGACCTCCCTGTTCACATGGCGTCCCGAGGCGGTATGCTCTTGCCGCACCTGCGCGACATGATTCTTAGGGAATCTCTCGGCCACGCGGACAAGGGCGGGCCAGAGTCGGCGATGAACCAAAGTTACTTTCCCTTCGACCAGGCGGCATACGAGAACATCGCCTGATTCGACTACTGCCTGAAGAACCGTGAAGATTTCGTGGGCTTTCGGATGACTCCACCAGCTGCCTGTAATCGGCTCGCTCACTACTGCCTCGGCTAGCCGGGGCACCGGACCTTTGCCCGATGCGAGCACGACCCCGTGCTTTTGTACGAAAGACTTTGCCTGATCACTGGTCATAACGCTCGTGTTCACGCTGCCCAAGGTTCGCGCTGAGCGGGAGTTACAGGCAATTCCCCAAGGCACACCCGACGAACAGCTCTCCCGCAGCAAACGCCAGCATTGAGTAGGGTACCGACAGAACTGCCACCGCGGCTTTTAGCCAAGGAGGAATAGAAGTAAACGAAAACAGCGCGAGTGCCAAGAGCCACGGAACGAACTCGGCGACATCGAACGCTGCCCACGAAAACACCTCATTGGGGTGATCCGGCCACGCGAGCCCGTACAAAACAGCGACCGAAATCACGCAGGCGACGGGCAAAATCAGAAACAGGGCAAGAATCGCGAGCCATGCACGTCCTATGTGCTGCACGTGACATCCTTGATTGGCAACCGCTTGACCATTAAGGCCGAACTCGAAGGACACAACGCCGAGAACTCTTGCGTCTGCTGGATCGCCACCGGCGCGGCTTCACGCAGCACGCGGGCATAACCCAACCGTTCGAAGAAGCGCTCCGCCGTGCTAGTAAGGAGATAGATTTCTTCTGCCCCTTGAGACCGGGCGAAGAGCTCAGCCTGTGCCACAAGGGCGGTACCACAGCCTCGACCGCGACACTTCGAACTGACCACGAGCGATCGAAGTAATGCTACGGATTCGTACAGCTCGAGTCCTACGATTCCGTCCGGAGCGCTAATTGAGCCACAACCGAAGAAGTGCTCCAAGTGTGCGGGGGTCAGGTCGGAGCAGGGCAATCCCGCCTCCCCCAGAATGCGCGTCACAGCCGATGCCCGTGGATGCGGAAACACGTTCATCATTGCCAGCTGACGTCTGAAATCAGCGGCGCGCGCTTGCGCGTCCGCTCTGGATTGACGAGTCAGGCCTCGCTGAGGCCGAAATTATTCGTGATAAACCAGACCCGCGGCAACACCTGCCGCGATGAATTCCACAAGAATTCCCAGGAGCCAATAGAACGCGAGCGCGAGCGGAATCGGCAGAATCACGTACCAGCCGAAGCTGTGCATCACGGACAACATGACTCCCACATACAGGCCGTAGCGAAACCCCTGCCCCAAGCCAGGCTTGCCTTTCTCGTAGCCCTTCACGTAGATCAGCGCGAAGAATGGTGCGAATACCAGCATCCCCACCCAGAAGATCCACATCATCTTCTGCATCTCGGCTTCCGGCCGCCACACTGAAGCCGTCTGCCGGTACACGTCCGACAGGAGTACGCCGTGGATCAGGAATTCCAGCACTGCCACCACGACAAATACCGCCACGCTCGCTAGCAACCACCGTTTCGTATTCATGGGTTCCTCCGCATATTCGGCGTCCGCGTCACACGATGTTGAGGTGCTCGATGCCTGCCGTAATGTCCCGGTTCTTCGCTTCCTTGGAGTACAGCTTGATCTGCAGGCGCAGGTCGTTCACGCTGTCGGCGTTCCGGAGCGCGTCCTCGTAGCTGATCTTGCCCGCCTCGAACAGGTCGAACAGCGACTGATCGAAGGTCTGCATGCCGAGCTCGCGCGACTTCTTCATGATCTCCTTGATCTCGTGCACCTCGCCCTTGAAGATCAGGTCGGAAATGAGCGGGGAGTTGAGCATGATCTCGACCGCGGCGCAGCGGCCCTTGCCTTCCTTCAAGGGGATGAGGCGCTGCGAGATGAACCCCCGCAGATTGAGGGACAGGTCCATCAGCAACTGCTGGCGCCGCTCCTCGGGGAAGAAGTTGATGACGCGATCCAGGGCCTGATTGGCGCTGTTCGCGTGCAGTGTCGCGAGGCACAGGTGGCCGGTCTCGGCGAAGGCGACCGCGTGATCCATCGTCTCGCGGTCGCGGACCTCGCCGATCAGGATGACGTCGGGTGCCTGGCGCAGCGTGTTCTTGAGCGCGGCTTGCCAGTTCACGGTGTCGACGCCGACTTCGCGCTGGGTGATGAGGCAGCCCTTGTGCGGGTGGGTGAACTCGATCGGGTCTTCGATGGTGATGATGTGGCCGTGCGAGTTCTCGTTGCGGTAGCCGACCATCGCCGCGAGCGTGGTGGATTTGCCCGAACCCGTGGCCCCAACCATGACCACGAGGCCGCGCTTGGTCATCACCACGTCCTTCAGCACGTTCGGCAGGCCGAGGTCCTCGATCTTGGGTATGACGGTGGTGATCACCCGCAGCACGATACCGACGTTCGCCTGCTGGACGAAGGCGTTGACGCGGAACCGCCCGATGCCTGCGGGATTGATCGCGAAGTTGCACTCCTTGCTCGATTCGAACTCGGCGGCCTGCCTGTCGTTCATGATCGAGCGGGCGAGGTCCACGGTGTGCGCGGGGGTGAGCGGCTGGTTCGAGACGGGCGTCATCTTGCCGTCGATCTTGATCGCCGGGGGAAAGCCCACGGTGACGAAGAGATCCGAGGCCTTCCTCGTCACCATCAGCCGAAGCAGGTCGTACATGAATTTGATTGCCTGTTCGCGTTCCATATTCGCCTTTCTGAAATCTAAGCCCCGATATCAGTCGGGAGTGTGTCTCCGGCCGGGCGAGCGTTGCTCGCCCTTAACGTTCGGCTGCGCCGAAGTTAGCCTCCGGTAGGTAACCTTCGTCGTAATTTCCCCGGCAGCCAGGCTAGCCGGGGAAATTATCCTTGTTCGCGGCCTTGCCGCGCGCCTCGGCCGCGGAGATGACGTTGCGCCTCACCAAGTCCTGCAGGTTCTGGTCGAGGGTCTGCATGCCGAATTGCTGCCCCGTCTGGATGGCGGAGTACATCTGCGCGACCTTGTTCTCCCGGATGAGGTTGCGGATCGCGGGCGTGCCGATCATGATTTCGTGCGCGGCGACCCGGCCTCCGCCGTCCTTGGTCTTGCAAAGCGTCTGGGCGATGATCGCGCGAATCGACTCGGAGATCATCGCGCGGATCATCTCTTTCTCCGCAGCCGGAAAAACGTCCACGATGCGATCGATGGTTTTCGCCGCGGAACTCGTATGCAGCGTGCCGAACACGAGGTGTCCGGTTTCGGCGCCGGTCAGCGCCAGGCGGATCGTTTCCAGATCGCGCATCTCGCCGACCAAGATGATGTCCGGATCCTCGCGCAGCGCGCTGCGCAAGGCGTTGGCGAACGACAGCGTGTGGGGTCCGACCTCGCGCTGGTTGATCAGGCATTTCTTCGACTCGTGCACGAACTCGATCGGGTCCTCGATGGTGAGGATGTGGCCCTGCTCGTTTTCGTTGATCTGGTTGACCATGGCGGCGAGCGTCGTGGACTTGCCCGAACCCGTCGGACCGGTCACGAGGACGATGCCGCGAGGCTGATCGACGATCTCGGCGAAGATCTTGGGTGTCCTCAGCTCCTCGAGCGACAGGATCTTCGAGGGGATCGTGCGCATCACCGCCGCCGCCCCGCGATTCTGCACGAAGGCGTTCACGCGAAAGCGCGCGAGACCCGGTATCGCGAAGGAGAAATCGCACTCGAGGTTTTCCTCGTAGTGCTTCCTCTGCCCGTCGTTCATGATGTCGTAGATCATCCCGTGCACGTCCTTGTGCTCCATCGCGGGCAGATTGATGCGGCGGATGTCCCCGTGTACGCGGATCATCGGCGGCAGACCCGAGGACAGGTGCAGGTCGGAGGCCTTGTTCTTGACGACGAAGGCTAGGAGTTCCGAGATATCCACTATAATCCCCTTCAACGTGAGGCCCGAACGGAATCCGGAGCGAGGGCCTAAGCAGATGAAAGAGCGAGAATTTTCAGGCCTGCCGCGCTCACATCGCCGCGCCGATTATGTCCTCAATACCCTTGAACTTGCAAGCCGTGAGGCAGCGCATCGAATCCGCGACCCGGGCGGCGGGCAGGCCTCCCCAATCGGTGCGATTACTCGGGGTGAGCAAGACGTTTCCGCCGGAGGCCGTTCGCGAGGCGGCGCAAGCGGGATTGCGCGATTTCGGCGAGAACTACGTTCAGGAGGGTGTCGAAAAGATCCGCGAGCTCTCCGCGCTCGGACTCACCTGGCACTACATCGGCCCGATCCAGAGCAACAAGACGCACGCGATCGCGGAGCACTTCGACTGGGTCCACTCGATCGACCGCGCGAAAATCGCCGCGCGGCTCGCGGAGGCGCGCGGCCTTGGGCGAACCGAGCTGCAGGTCTGCATCCAGGTCAACGTGTCGGGCGAGGCGACCAAGAGCGGTGTCGCCCCGTCGGAAACGGCGCAGCTCGCCAAGCAGGTGGCGGCATTGCCGCGCTTGAAGCTGCGCGGGCTCATGGCGGTGCCCGAGCCGACGCCCGACGAGGCACTGCAGCGTCGGCGATTCGCGCAACTGCGCGAGCTGCGCGACCGGCTGAATCGCGACGGCTTTGCGATGGATACCCTCTCGATGGGCATGTCGGCGGACCTCGAAGCGGCGATCGCCGAGGGCGCGACCCTGGTACGGGTGGGTACGGCTATTTTTGGAAAGAGGCGAGACTGAGCCTGTCATGAGAATCACATTCATCGGCGGCGGCAACATGGCCGACGCGCTCATCGGCGGACTGCTGCGCAAGGATTTCCCGCTGCAGGACATACGCGTGGTCGAGATCAGCGCCGAAGCGCGCCGCAAGCTCGTGGACAAGTACGGGGTCACCAGCGTCGACAAACCCAAGGACGCGGTGCGGGCGAACGACGTCGTGGTGTTTGCGGTGAAGCCCCAGCATCTGCGCGAGGCGGCAGCCAAATCCGGGATTGCCGACAACGCCAATCTCGTCATCAGCATCGCCGCGGGCGTGCGCCTCGCCAACCTCTCCAAGTGGCTGAAGGGACACACGCGCCTGGTTCGGGCGATGCCCAATACGCCGGCGATGATCGGCGAAGGGGTTACCGGCCTCTTCCCGTTCTCGAAGGCGGTCACCCGCGAGGACCGCGAGCAGACCGAGACAGTCCTCGGCGCGGTCGGCGCCACCGTCTGGATCACCGACGAATCGCAGATGGACGCGGTGACCGCGATCTCCGGAAGCGGCCCTGCCTACGTGTTCTACTTCATCGAGGCGGTCGAGGACGCCGCGCGGGAGCTGGGACTCCCGGTGCAGATCGCGCATCAGCTCGTGTTGAACACCTTCACCGGTGCGGCCAAGCTCGCTTCGACCAGTCCCGATCCGGTCGCGGTGCTGCGCGAGCGGGTGACCTCTAAAGGCGGAACGACCGAGCGGGCGCTGGCGAGCATGGCCAAGGACGAAGTGAAGGAAGCGATCATCCGCGCGATCCATGCCGCCAACGAGCGCGGCAAGGAACTGGGCGACGAGCTGGGCAAGGAATGAAGCCGGGAGCGCGATGTTCAGCCAGATCGCCCACCTGCTGATCCAGACCGCGTTCGGCTTTTTCGTGTACGCACTGCTTTTGCGCTTCCACATGCAGTGGTTGCGGGCGCCGTTCCGCAACCCGCTGGGGCAGTTCGTTTCCGCGCTGACAGACTGGATCGTCCGGCCGGCGCGCCGCGTAGTCCCGGGCCTGTTCGGACTGGACCTCGCGAGCATTCTGATCGCCTGGATCGTCGAGGCGCTGATGCTCGTGCTGCTCTATTGGCTGCGCGGATTCTCCTTTGCCGGAGCCCCCGGCATCGCGGCGGGGATATTGTTCACGCTTGCCGCGATGGAGCTGATGCGCGCCTCTCTCTACCTGCTGATCGGCGTGGTGATCGTGCAAGTCATCATCAGCTGGGTCAACCCCCACGCCCCGCTTGCACCCGTGTTCGACGCGTTGACCCGCCCCTTCTACGCGATCTTCCGGCGCTTCGTTCCGACCATAGGCAACGTGGACCTCTCGCCGCTCTTCGTGCTGCTCGTCGCGCAGATCCTGCTGATGCTCTTAGAGAACCTGGTGGCGCGCCTGGTGCTGGCGCCGTCTTGAATCCTTCGGAGGATCAAGTCTCGTACACGACCTGCCCGCTGACCAGGGTGTAGCGAACGCGGCCGGGGAGCTCGTAGCCGATGAAGGGCGTGTTCTTTCCCTGGCTCTTGAGGAAATCCGCGGTGATCTTGACGTGCGCGTTCGGGTCGAACACGCACACATCCGCATCCCGGCCGGCGGCAAGATCCCCCGCCGACACGCCCAGAATCGCAGCCGGCTTGGAGGTCACCGTGGCGAGCGATTCGGGCAGCGCGAGGCGCATCTCCTCGGCCCACTTCAGCGCGAGAGGCAGCAGGAGCTCCAGACCCGTCACCCCCGGCTCCGATTCGGCGAAAGGCAGCTGCTTCGCATCCTCGTCCACCGGCGCGTGATCCGAGCACAGCGCGTCGATGGTTCCGTCGGCAAGCCCCGAGCGCAGCGCATCGCGGTCGCGCAAGGACCTGAACGGCGGGATCACGTGGCAGTGGGAATCGAAGTAGCCGAGGTCGATCTCCGAGAGGTGCGCGTGATGCACGCTTGCGTCGCACGTGACGGGCAGCCCCTCCTTCTTCGCCGTGCGCAGCATCGCGACGCTTTCGGCAGTGGAAAGGCGGCATAAATGGACGCGGGTGCGCGTGGCGCGCACGAGTTGCAGGATGGTGGCGAGCGCGATGGTCTCGGCGAACGCGGGAATCCCCTGCAGACCGAGCCGGGTGGCGACCTCCCCGTCGTGCGCCACGCCCCCCCGCGCGAGAAATCCGTCCTGCGGCCGCAGCCACACCGCGATGCCGAAGGTCGCGGCGTATTGCAGCGCGCGCCACAGCATCTGCGTGTCGGGAAGGGGCGTGTCGGCGTGGGAGAACGCAATGCACCCCGCGTCTCGCAGCACCGCCATCTCGGTGAGCCGCTCGCCGCCGAGCTTCCAGGTGAGCGCACCGAGCGGATAGACGTGCGCGAGATTCAGGCTTTTGGCGCGGTGCTTGAGCATTTCCACCAGGCCCGGCTCATCGAGCGGCGGGTCGGTGTCGGGCGGACAGGCGAGGCTCGTGACGCCGCCCGCGACCGCGGCTTGCATTTCCGATGCGAGCGTCGCCTTGTATTCGAAGCCCGGTTCGCGCAGCCGCGCCGAGAGGTCGATCAGGCCCGGGCAGACGACGAGGTTGGCCGCGTCTATCGTGCGCTCGGCGCGAAATCCCGCGGGGGCCTTGCCGAGCGCGACGATCTTTCCGGCGGAGATGAATACGTCCTGCTTCGCGTCGACCCGGTTCTTCGGATCGATCACGCGGCCGTTCTTGATGTGGACTGTCATCACTTGTAGGGGCTTCCGTCCTTGTGCGTGAATACCCATTTCCCGTCCACCAGGCGCGCCGCCATGTCCACGTCGGCGTAGGTGGCTCCGTCCCCGGACGTGCGATCGCCGATCTCGAGGTAGAGCACGGGCTTCTTTGTCCCGTTCACGAGCTGATGCCCGTCGGCCTTGCCCGCCGGAAATCCGGCCGCCATGCCGCGCCTGAGCTTCTGTCTCCCGGCATCGGTGACGAGCGTGACCTCGCCCTCGAGCACGTAGATGAACTCATCCTGCTTGGAGTGCCAGTGCCGCATCGAGGACTCAGCGCCCGGGTCAAGGTGTGTGAGGTTGACGCCGAAGTTTTTCAGCCCGGCCGCATCGCCGAGGCGTCGCTTGTGTCGGCCCGCGACGCGGCTCTTGTACGGCTCCGGGTAGCCGGTGATCGACTGCTCGGGTACTTGCGCGGGATCGAGGGCGGGCGGGTTGGGTTTCGTCATGGTCAGTTTCCGGCGAGGATGCTCATCACCGCCATGCGCACGGCAATGCCGAAGGTGACCTGCGGCAGGATCACCGAATGCGGCCCGTCGGCGACCGAAGAATCGATCTCGACGCCCCGGTTCATCGGCCCCGGGTGCATGACGATGGCGTCGGGCTTGGCGAGCGCGAGCTTCTGCGGCGTCAAGCCGTAGGACTTGAAGAACTCCTGCGCGGAAGGCAGCAAAGGCCCTTTCATGCGCTCGTTTTGGAGGCGCAGCATCACTACGACGTCACAGCCTGCGAGCCCCTCGCGCATGTCGTGATGCACGGAGACGCCGAGCTGCTCCACGCCCGCAGGCAACAGCGTCCTCGGGCCGATCACGCGCACGTCGGGTGTGCCGAGGGTGGTGAGTGCGTGGATCAGCGAGCGCGCCACGCGTGAATGCAGCACGTCTCCGACGATGGCGACCGAGAGCCGGGTGAAGTCTTTCTTGTAATGGCGGATCGTGTAGGCGTCGAGCAGTCCCTGCGTCGGGTGCGCATGGCGGCCGTCGCCGGCGTTGATGACGTGCACATGCGGGGCGACGTGGCTCGCGATCAGGTGGGCGGCGCCGCTGGAGGAATGCCGCACGACGAACATGTCCGCGTACATCGCGGAAAGGTTGTCGACCGTGTCGAGCAGGGTCTCGCCTTTGGTCGAAGACGACACGGTGATGTTCAGGTTGATGACGTCGGCGGACAGGCGTTTCGCGGCGATCTCGAAGGTGGTACGGGTGCGCGTTGAAGCTTCGAAGAACAGGTTGAACACCGATTTGCCGCGCAGGAGCGGCACCTTCTTCACCTCGCGCTTGGTCACGCCGATGAAAGACGCGGCCGTGTCCAGGATGTGCACGAGGACTTCGCGCGGGAGCCCCTCGATCGTGAGCAGGTGCTGGAGCGCTCCGTCGCCGTTAAGCTGCGGGTTTCGCATCGGAGAGTCGCAGGAAGAATTTGCCGCGCTCGTCGCGCGCCAGGCGTAGAAGTTTGCCAGCGGGCACCGAAAGCGTGGCGCCGACGTACTGCGCCGCGATCGGCAGCTGCCGCTCGCCGCGGTCCACCAGCGCCGCAAGCTCGATTTTTCCGGGGCGCCCGTAGTCGAACAGCTCGTTCATGGCGGCGCGCACGGTGCGCCCGGTGTAGAGAACGTCGTCGATCACCACGATATGCCGGCCGTTGACGTCGAACGGGATCTGAGACGGCTTCACCTGGTGGTGCAGTCCGGCGGCGTCGAAATCGTCGCGATAGAACGAGATGTCGAGCGCCCCCATCGGCGTCGAGAGCTTCAGTTCCCGGTGCAGGCGCTCGGCAAGCCAGGCGCCGCCGGTGCGGATACCTACGAGGCCGGTTGATTCGGTGACGCCGGCGCGGAGCTTGCGCGCGAGCTCCTCGCACAGCGCTTCAGCGTCGGGCAGATCCATCTAAGTAGCTCTGCAGGATGATTTGAGCGGCGAGGGCGTGGATCGTCTGTTTGCGCTTGCGGGCGCCGAGGCCGGCTTCGCGGAACGTTTCTTCGGCCGCGGCCGAGGAAAGCCGCTCGTCAGCGAGTTCTACCGGAAGCCGGAAGCGCGCCTCGAGCCGCCGCGCGAAGCGCCGCGCGCGCCGCGTCATGTCGTGCTCGCTGCCGTCCATCGCGAGCGGCAGGCCGACCACCAGCCGTTCGGGCCGCCATTCGCGCAGAAGCGTTTCGACCTCCGCCATGCACCGGCTGGAGCCCGCCGCCTCGAACATTCCCAGAGGATTGGCGAGCCGCGTTTCGGTGTCACCCACCGCGACGCCGATCCAGCGCGCGCCGAAATCGAAAGCAAGTATGGTGTGGCCGGAGACCTTCGACGGGGCCACGGCCGACTCGCTCACGCGTGCCCTGCCTCCTCGGACAATCTGGCGAAGTCGATGCCGAGCAGCTTCATCGCTGCGGGTAGCCGTTCTTCGGTCGGCGTATCGAAAATGATCCCGTCCTTGGCTTCGACCGTGAGCCAGGCGTTTTGCTTGATTTCGTTCTCGAGCTGTCCCGCCGCCCAGCCCGCGTAGCCGAGGGTGACGAGGAGCTTGTGCGGGCCACCGCCCTGACCGACCGCTTCCAGAATGTCCTTGGAAGTCGTGAGACCCACCTTGTCGCGCACCGCGAGAGTGGACTGCCACTCGCCGAGAGGCTGGTGCAGGACAAAGCCGCGGTCGGTTTGCACCGGCCCGCCGAAATAGACCGGCTCATTGAGCAGGATCTGAGAAGTCAACCGCAGGCTCAGGCGCTCGAACAGGGCGCCCAGAGTCATCTCGATCGGGCGGTTGACCACCACGCCGAGCGCCCCTTGGTCATTGTGCTCGCAGATGAATGTCAGGGTGCGGGCAAAATACGGATCGACCATGTTGGGCATGGCGATCAGGAAATGGTTGGTGAGATTGACCTGGGCCATGGAGGCGAGTTCCTATTGTAATCCCTCGGCAGGGTGTCCCGCACAATTTTGCACCGCGCCCGCATCGTGCGAGCGCGGGATTTTCAGGCGGCTGCCCGCCGTTCTTTGAGAAACCCGGAAATTTTCTCGAGGAGATCGTCTTCCTGGTAGGGCTTGCCGAGAAAGTGGCTGACGCCGATCTCCTTCGCGTAGTTCTGGTGCTTGTCGGCGGTGCGCGAGGTGATCATGATGATCGGCACCCGGGCGAGGCGCTTGTCCGCTCGAACGTTGCGCGTGAGATCGAACCCGTCCATTCGCGGCATCTCGATGTCGACCAGCATCACGTCGGGAACGAGTCCCAGTAGCTTCTCCATCGCTTCGACGCCGTCGCGCGCCGTCACCACGATGTAGCCCTGGCGCTCCAGCAACCTTCCGGTGACCTTGCGCACGGTGAGCGAGTCGTCGACCACCATGATCGTGGGCTGCGTCGCAGCGGCCTGCGGCTTGGGCGCTTCGTGAACGATCGCCGGGCGAGCAGCCACTTCCTTCAGCGCGAGCAGGACCGGATTCAGGATGAGGACGATCTCGCCCGTGCCGAGCACCGTGGCGCCCGTGATGCCCGCGACCCGCTGCAGCTGCGGACCGATCGATTTCACGACGATTTCCTGGTTGCTGCCGACCATTTCGTCGACGTGCAGCGCGATGGCGTTGGTGCCGCTGCGCAGGTACAGCGTCGGGGAGAAGCGCTTCTGTTCAGCGATCGCGTCGGATATCCCGAGGAGGTGCGGCAGATAATGGAACGGGTAGCGCCGATCCTGCCATTCGGTCTGGCGCGACGCATAGGCGGCGACCAGTTGCTCCTGCCTCAGTTGCAGCACCTGCTCGACCATCACCGAGGGAATCGCGTAAGTCTTGCTGCCTACCCGCACCAGCACCGTCTGGGTCACGGCAAGGGTAAGCGGCAGGTAGATGCTGAAGCGGGTGCCCTGCCCGCGCGTGAAGCGCATCTCCACGCGCCCGCCGAGCGCGGCGACTTCGGTGCGCACCACGTCCATGCCGACGCCGCGCCCGGCCACCTGTGTGACCTCGGTGGCGGTGGAGAATCCCGCGCGGAAAATGAAATCGGCTATCTCCGCCTCCGAGAGCGTCGTACCGGGCCCAATGAGCCCTTTCTCGATCGCTTTCTCGCGGATCCGGTCGATCGGGAGGCCGCCTCCATCATCGGACAGCGAGAGCTGCACTTCGTTGCCTTCCTGTTTCAGCTCGAGACGAATTTCGCCGATTTCCGGCTTGGCCGCGGCCCGGCGTTTATCCGGCGTTTCGATGCCGTGCGTGACAGCGTTCCGCAACAGATGCTCGAACGGTCCGGTGATGCGCTCGAGCACCGAGCGGTCGAGCTCGACCTGCGTGCCTTTGATATCCAGATTGGCGCGCTTGCCGATTTCCTTCGCGGTCTGGCGCACGACGCGGTAGAGGCGTTCCTGGAGGCTGCCGAACGGCACCATGCGCACGCGCATCAGGTCCTGCTGCAGGTCGCGGTTGAGCCGAGCCTGCGCGAGCAGCGCCTTCTCGGTTTCGTCAACCGCGTTGACGAGGTTTCCGTGCACGGTCGATACGTCGCTGACGCTCTCGGCCATCAGCCGCGTCACTTCCTGGAAGCGGGTGAAGCGGTCGAACTCGAGCGGGTCGAATTCGCGCATGGATTCCCTGGCGAGTTCCTGGCGTGATTGCATCTGCGACTCGGCCTGGATTTCGATCTCGCGCAGCTGCGCGCGCAACCGCGCGACGTTGTCGGTCAGCTCCTGCATGGCCGCCTTGAGCGCGCGCATTTCGCCTTCGATCCGGCTGCGCGCGATGGCGACTTCGCCCGCCTGGTTGACCAGGCGGTCGACGACGTCCGCGCGCACCCGCAACAGCGCCTTCGGCTGCAGCTCGCGCTCTGCGAGCGGTACCGCCTTCGCCGCGGCCGCCGGTGCCCGGGCCAGGGGCACCGGCTCGGGCACCGCTTGCGGCGCGGCGGCGGCCGACTCCGAGGGCACCGCCACGGCGGGCAGGTTTCCTTCCGGCGCGCGGGGCTTCTGCAGCTGCTCGAACAAGATGCCCATGCGGTCCCAGGACGTCTCCAACTCCCCAAACAGTGCCGTGGGCAGCGTCTTGACCGACATGGCGTTCTCGACGCGCGTCTCCATGTGGTGCGTGAGCTCGCCCAGCGCCATGGCGCCCGCCATGCGCGCGCTCCCCTTCAGGGTATGCAGCACGCGTTGCAGCGCTTGGCCGAGCGCGGGATTGGCCGGATTGTCGCGCCAGTCGCGCATGGCCGAGCCTACCGAGGGAACCAGCTCGTGGGCCTCGTCGATGAAGATCTGCAACAGTTCCGGATCGAGGTCGTCGTCGAGCCGCCGCTGGCGGCGCTCGAGCGTAATGTCCAGATCGAGATCATCCAGGAGGCTGTCGTCGGGCTCGGTTGCGGCGAGCTCCTCGGCCGCCTCGCTGTCCGCTTCGCGGGAAAGCGCGGACTGAGGGGCCGGTTCCTTTTCTTCAGGCGTCGATTCCTGCGAGACGCCCGCCTGCTCCCCGATGTGCTCGAGCCGCGCGACGAGCTCTGGGACGGGTCGCGGCACGCGCAATTCGACCACGCTCGTAACCATTGTCTCGATCGTGTCGATCGCTTCTCCGACCAGCGACTGCTCCTCTTCGGAAAGCTCGCTGGTCGCGAGCTTTTGCAGCGCCTTCTCCAACGCATAGCCGAGATCCGAGAGAGCCGAGATTTTCACCGTCCCCGACGTGCCCGCGAGCGTGTGTACCGCACGCATCAGGGCGTCGCTGACCACGCCGTGCTGGCGCAGGGTCTCGTGCTCTTCCCTGATCGCGTTAACGTGCGCGCGCGCCTCCCCGCTGAAAATGGCGAAGAGCGTCGTCGAGACCCGGTGTTCGCCGAGCTCGACGAATTCCTCGGGCTCGGCCGGCGCGACCGGGGCGGAGGCTGCGGCCGCGGGCGCGAGTCCTGCCTTTGCCGACGCGACAAGCTCGGCCGCCGGGGCCGAGGGTGCTCCGGGCGAGTCGGGGGGAGCCTGCTCCAGGGCTTCGCCGCGACGCACGCGCTCCGCGGCCGCGACGAGCGAGCGCTCATCGCTCGAGACTCCCCCCGCTTTGAGACGCTTGACGTTGTCGGAAAAGTATTCGTGCGCCAGCTCGATGAGCTGCAGCAGTCCCGGCGTTGCGGCACGCTCTTCCTGCACCCACGCATTCATGGTCTGCTCGACAGCCCAGGCGGCTTCCCCGAGGCGCATGAGGCCCACCATGCGTCCGCTGCCCTTCAAGGTGTGGAAACTGCGGCGGATCGTCGTAAGCGCTTCTTTGTTGGCGTGCTGTTCGCGCACCGTATCGAGGTGTTCGCGGATCGTTGCCAGCACCTCGTCGGACTCCTCCAGATAGACCCCTAGGAGCTCGGCATCGATCGCCTCCGCGCTTGCGTCGATGAGCTTGGCGGCTTCAGGAGATGGGGAGGGCGCTGCCGCCGCCGTGATTTTCTCGATGGCTTCCCTGAGGAATGGCGTAAGCGGCATGGTGCTCGTCTTGTCGAGCGCCTTGAGTGCTTTCCCAGCGGAATCTTCCAGCTTCTGGTCGGCAATCAGTCCTGCGTCTTTCTGGAGGGCTGCGAGGTTCTTTTTCAGTTCGGCCCGAAGGACTCCGTCTTCGGGTTTGGTCTTCCATTCCTCGTACAGGCTCGCCGTCTCGCGCTGCTGCTCGGCGACCTGTGCCTCGACGGTGGCGACCGGTTGGGCGGCGTCGGCCTCCTCTTTCCTAGCCGCCGCGATCGGCTGCATCGCGGTTTCGAAGTCGACCTTGCCGTGGGCCAGGCCCTCGATGTAGAAACCCAGGCCCGAGAGAATCTGGGCGATGCGCTCGAAATCCTGCGGACTCGCGCTGTGGGCCGCGTCTGAGAAGCGGCGGATCTCCTCCGCGGCCGCACCCAGGGATTCGCGCGCGCGCTGCTCGTCCAGCATCTCGAGCGCCCCAAGCAGCTGGTGCATGGGCTTGTCGAGCGATGCGAGCTCATCGCGCTTCGCTGTGTCGCGGAAGAAGGCGTCCAGAACCTGTTCGATCGTGCGCAGGTTGGCACGCATTTCCGAGACAACCTGGTTCATGAGCAACCGTTCCTGCGCCTTGCGCGACATCTCGTCGAGCAAGGGGAGTTCCGGCGCGGTGCGCCGGAGCTTGCCGAGCATGCAATCTTCCAAGCGCGAACGCAGAAGCTGCGCCTGCTGGGCAAACTCGCCGGAGAGATGCGCGAAACCGGCAAGCGCATTTTCGAGCAGCAGGAGCGCCGTTGCGACTTCGAGCGCGACGACCTCGCTCATGTTTTCGCGGTTCGAGGCGAGCCACGCGGCGACCTCGGTGACTTCGCCGGCGAGCGCCGTGAGATCTGCGTTGCCCAGGTGCTCCGCGTCATCCTTGAGCGCGGCCGCACTGTCGCGGAATGCGAGCAGCGAGGGAGGATTGCCTGATGCGAACTTGTTCCAGGCGTCCTTCGCATGAGTGAGGTGCTCGCGCGCCGACTTCAGCGCTGGATTCTCCTCGACCGCGTCGCCGTCGCTCTCGGCCGCCGGGATGGTCTGGCCCAGATGGTAGGCATCCTGAACTTCGCGCACCCGCTCGGTCGCCGGTTTGGCGCGAGCCACGTAGTAGAGGACTTCGCGCATCAGCCGCTCGGCGACGCTCGGCGTGCCTTCAACCAGACGCTTGATCTGTTGCTCGACGCGGTTGCACAGCTGTTTGGCGTCGAGATCCTCGGGCAGCGCCTTGTGCGCGAGCGCATCGAACAAGGCGAGCGACACCCACCAGAACGCGCGCTGCGAGGTAGGACCCTGCGCGGCCTCGATCGCTTCGATGGCGGCGCGCATGTCCCCGGCTCCACTGGCATCGTTCTTGAGCCACTTGAGGAATCCGCGCTGGTAGCGACCGCGCTGCTCGCGCAGGTATTTGTCTGATTCGCCCACCCTCAATGCGCCCGCAACCTTGTCGCGCTTGGGCGGGCGGAAAGAGAGATTCGGATAGTAGAGATCGGTCGGGTCGGCATGCCCGCCCCGAGCTGTGACGACATCGCGGTACAGGGTATAGAGCCTGAGCGGCTGATTGGGGTTGCCCGCCATGAGCTGGTCGAGGTAGGCGCGGATTCCGTTAAGGGCGCGCTCGACCACCCGGAAGATCTCGCTCTTCCTTAGGGAAGCCTCCTTTTCGATGCCGGCGAGCAGGCCTTCGAGCTCCTCGGATACGCGCGTGATGCCTTCCAGACCGACGATCGAGAGCGCGCCGTGTGCTTGGTGCAGGTGCGATTGGCTCGACTTGAGCTGTGCCGCGTCCCCGCTGTTCGCCGCGAACGCGCGCAGCGCCTCCTGGGCGCGCTCGATGGCGTGATCGATCTCGCCCTTGACCCAGGAAAGTG
>DATHHZ010000252.1:0-3990 GCA_035316965.1 Burkholderiales bacterium
CGGATCGCGCGCAGCGTGAGCCTCGGCTCGCTCACGCGGGCTTTCCGCCCTCGGCGTACAGCGCGAGGATGTCCCACACCGCACGGTTGGCCGGGGTCGGAACGCCGGCCACGGCGCCGAGCTGCACCACGCCGCCGGAGAGCCATTCGACTTCCAGCCGATTGCCGCGCTGAAGGTCGTGCGCCATGGAGGCGATCATGTCGTCGGGAAGCCCGTCGGCGCGGGCGAGGCAGGCGTCGGCATAGTCGGCGGGAAGCGCGATGCCCTGCGCGCGCCCGACCGCGACCACTTCGCGCATGATCTCGAGCAGGAAGGCGCGGGTGCGGGGATTCTTCCGGATCGGTCCTATGCTCGTGCGCATCGAAGCGGTGGTCGCGGACAATCCGACCAGAAACACGTATTTCTCCCAGATCGCGCGACGCACGTCGCCGGAGAGCTCCGAGGTCACGCCGGATTTGAGCAGCGCTTCGTGAAGGAAACGCGCGCGCTCCGACGGCCTGCCGTCGTATTCGCCGAGCGCCACACGCTGCATCGCGCCCGTCTGGAGAATCACACCGGGGCGCAAAAGGGTCGTGCCGACGTAGCACACGCCGCCCATCACCGGCGCATCGCCCAGCTCGCGGCGCAGGATGTCGTCCTTGATCACGCCGTTCTGCAGGGAGAGCACCCCGGTGCCGGGCTTGAGAAGCGGCTTGATCTGCCGGATGGCAGCCTCCGTATCCCACAGCTTCACGGAAAGGATGACGAGATCGACGGTCCCTAGCGACGCGGGGTCGTCGGTGGCGCGGACCGTGGGGATGCGGATGTCGCCGTGCACGTCGCTTTCGATGACGAGGCCCTGCTGGCGCATCGCAACGAGATGCGCGCCGCGCGCGATGAAGCTCACGTCGTAGCCGGCGTGCGCGAGCCGCCCGCCGAAGAATCCACCCACTCCGCCCGAACCCATCATTGCGATCTTCATCGCCCGAATGGTAACCTGCCTCGTCCGAGGCAAAAGGGGAATCATGAAGGCCTTCGTTTTTCGCATCGCCACGCTCGTAGCGCTGGCGCTTTGCGCGGCCGGGCCGCAGGCCGCGTTCGCACAATCCTGGCCGGCCAAGCCGGTGAAATTCGTCGTTCCGTATCCGCCGGGCGGCTCGACCGATCCCATGGCGCGCATGATCGGCGCGAAGGTCTCCGATGCCCTGGGCCAGCCGTTCGTCGTCGAGAACCGTTCCGGCGCGTCCGGAACGATCGGTACCGCTTTCGTCGCCAAGTCGCCGGCCGACGGCTACACGTTCATCTTCGTGTTCGATTATCACGCGGTGAATCCTTTCCTGATCCCGAACCTGCCGTTCGATACCGTGAAGGATCTTGCGCCGGTGATGCTGATCGGCACCGCGCCGATGGCGATCGCGACTGCCGCCGCGAAGCCTTACAAGAGCTTCACCGACGTGGTGGCCGCGGCCAAGGCGAAACCCGGCACGGTGAGCATAGGCTCGGTGGGCAACGGCAGCCTCGGGCACCTGACCATGGTCCTGGTGCAGCAGGCCTCCGGCATCAGGCTCATTCACATACCCTACAAAGGCGGCGGGCCGATGACGGCGGACGCGGTCGGCGGCCAGATCGATCTCGCCATCGGCTCGGTGGCGGTGATCACCCCGCACGTGAATGGCGGAAAGCTTCGCGCCGTCGCGGTCACCGGCGACACGCGCTCGCGCGCGTTGCCCGACGTGCCCGCGCTCGCCGAGCAGGGCCTGCCGGGATTTTCCGCGCTTGCGTGGTGGGCGGTCTTCGCTCCCGCCGGCGTGCCCAAGCCGATCATGGACAAGTTTCACGCCGAGCTCGTCAAGGCGTTCAACCTGCCCGACGTGCGCAAGCTGCTCACCGAAACGCTCGGGATAGACCTCGTCGTCGGCTCCCCCGAGGGACTGGCGCAGTGGTTGGATACCCAGATGCAGCGCTGGGGCAAGGTCGTTCGCGAGAACGGCATTCGAGCCGACTGAGATGCAGCGGGTTTTCTTGGCTGCGGCGCTTGCGGGGGCGCTTTGGCCTGCGGTTGCCCAGGATTACCCCGGCAAGCCGGTGCGGCTCCTCATCGGGTTTCCGACCGGCGGCAACGTCGACGTCGTGGGCCGGATCGTCGCGCAGAAGATGAGCGAAGGGTTCGGTCAACAGGTTCTTCCTGAGAACCGGACCGGGGCGGGCTCGATCATCGCCAACGAGCACGTCGCCAAATCCGCTCCCGACGGCTACACCTTGCTCGTCGTGAGCGGCGCCTTCGTCACGCAGGCGGCGACGATGAGGAAGCTTCCTTACGATCCGCTCCGGGATTTCTCCTGGATCTCCACCGTGGTGACCTACCCGCTGGTGCTGTCGGTGCGCTCCGATTCGCGCTTCAAGACCCTGGAGGAGTTCATCGGCTACGTGCGGAGCAATCCCGGAAAGGTGAACTATCCCTCACCGGGGATGGGGACGCTCTACCACCTCGCGGGCGAGTTGTTCGTTTCGATGGCGGGAATCGACATGCAGCACGTGCCGTTCCGCGGCGGCTCTGAGCCTCTGACCGAGGTGCTCTCCGGTCGCATGGAGCTGCTGATCGACGCGCTCACCAATTCATACCCGCATATCCAGGGCGGAAAGTTCAGGCCGCTCGCGGTTACGTCGCTAGTGCGCTCGGCTTCGCTTCCCAACGTGCCGACCGTCGCGCAGAGCGTGCCGGGCTACGAGGCGAGCTCCTTTCTCGGCATAGCCGGTCCGCCGGGCATGCCGGGCGCCGTCGTCGAGCGAGCCAACCGGGAAGTACGACGTGTGGTCGCGCTCCCCGAGATCGCGCAGCGCTTCGCCGAGTGGGGCGGTACGCCGAGCGCGAGCAGCCCGGAAGAAATGCGCCGACTCGTCCGGGCCGAGATCGAAAAATGGAAACAGGTCGTCGAGACGAGAAAGATCGAGTTGCCGTGATCAAAGCAACTTCGCTTCTGCCCGCGGCGCTTCTCCTGCTCGCCCTGGTTTGCGCCGGAGCGGCGGCGCAAACCGGATACCCGGCGAAGCCGGTGCGCTTCATCGTGCCCTCCGCGGCCGGCGGCGGCACGGACATCATCGCCCGCGCCCTCGCACAGAAGCTCTCCGAATCGCTCGGAGCGCAGTTCGTCGTCGACAATCGCCCCGGCGCCGGCCAGATGATAGGCATCGAGATGGCCGCCAAATCCTCCGCCGACGGGCACACGATCCTGATGGCCGCGAGCACTCTCGCGATCAATCCGATCATGTACAAGCAGGTGCCCTACGATCCGCTGCGCGATTTCGCACCGATCACGCAGGCGGCCTCGCTCGCGAACGTGCTCGTGGTGCACCCCTCGCTCCCGGTGAAATCGGTCGCGGAATTGATCGCGTACGCCAAACAGCGCCCGGGCCAGCTCAATTTCGCATCGGCGGGCGTCGGCACCTCGCCGCAGATGTCGATCGAGCTCCTGAAGAGCATGGCGGGAATCGACATGGTCCACATCCCCTACAAGGGAACCAGTCCCGGCGTGGTGGATCTGCTCGCAGGGCAGGTGTCGGTCATGGCGCCGAACCTGCTCACCGCGCTGCCGCACATCAAGGCGGGGAAGCTGCGCGCGCTCGCGGTGACGAGCGCGAAACGAAGCGAAGGCCTGCCGGAGGTTCCGACGATCGCCGAATCCGGGCTCCCGGGTTACGATTCGACCCAGTGGTACGGAGTTCTCGCGCCGGCGGGAACCTCGCGCGCGATCGTCGCGCGCCTTCACGGCGAGATCGTGCGCGCCCTGCGCGCACCCGAGGTGATGCAACGGCTGGCGGCGGACGGAGCGGAGCCCGTCGGCAGCAGTCCCGAGGAGTTCACGGCGTTCATCAAGTCGGAGATCGACAAGTGGGCGAAGGTCGCGAGCGCCGCCGGAATCCGCGCCGAATGAGCTTGCGCTGCTGCCTGTTCGTTTTCCTCGCGGGGGCAGGCTGCGGCGCGCTCGCGCAGGGCTATCCCGAGCGCCCGGT
>DATHHZ010000253.1:0-2001 GCA_035316965.1 Burkholderiales bacterium
CCGGAAGCTGGTGAAGCGATGACGAACTGGAAACGCTGGTTCCGGCATCTGTTCACCGATCACTGGGCGGTGAAACGCGCGTTTCCGAGCCCGGTCCTGCGCGCCATCGAAAAAGCGATCGGCGAAGAGGAACGGCGCCACGGGGGCCAGTTGCGCTTCGCCGTCGAGGCTTCGCTGCCCTCGGGCGAGCTGCTTCGCGGCGTCCAGTCCCACGGGCGCGCGGTGGAGTGGTTCGCGCGCCTTCGCGTCTGGGACACCGAGCACAACTCCGGCGTATTGATCTACCTTCTGCTCGCCGACCGGCGCGTCGAAATCGTCGCCGATCGCGGGATCCATTCCAAGGTCGGGACCGCGGCGTGGGAAGCGATCTGCGGCGAAATGCAGCAGGAGTTCGCCCGCGGACAGTTCGAGCGCGGCGTGGTGATCGGCGTGCGCGCGATCAGCGATCTGCTGGCTGCGCACTTTCCGCCTTCGGGTGATGGCCGCAACGAGCTGCCGGACAAGCCCGTCGTTCTCTGAACGTCTATGGCCTCGGGGGCAATTCCGCGGCCCGGATCGGCAGATCGAGCTTCTGCGTGCGGCGCAGGAGCGTCACTTTCGTGGTCTTGCCGATCCGCTCGTCGCTGAGCAGCCGGTGCAGCTCGTCGACTCCCGCGACGTTTTCTCCGTCATAGCCGATGATGACGTCTCCGGACTCGATTCCCGCCTGCTGGGCGGCGCCGCCGGGCTCGATCGACTCGACGCGCACTCCGGCCCCGGCCGCGAGGCCGTGAAAGCGCACGGCGCGGCGCGAAAGAGGGATGGTCGCGCCGCCCACGCCGATATAGCCGCGGCGCACGCGGCCGAAACGCAGCAGCTGCTCCACCACCCATTTCGCCGTGTCGATGGCCGTGGCGAAGCAGATCCCTTGAGCGAACGGGATGATCGCGGTGTTGACGCCGATCACTTCGCCCTGGGAGTCGACGAGCGGCCCGCCCGAGTTGCCCGGATTGAGCGCGGCGTCGGTCTGGATCACGTCGTCGATCAGCCGTCCGGTCGTTGCACGCAGGCTGCGGCCGAGCGCGCTCACCACGCCCGCCGTCACCGTGTGCTGAAAGCCGTAGGGATTGCCGATCGCGATCGCAAGCTGGCCGACGCGCAAGCCGCGCGAGCTTCCCAGCGCTGCCGTGGAAAGCTGGTGCCCGCCGATGCGGATCACGGCGACGTCGGTGTCGGGATCGTCGCCGACCAAGTCCGCATCGAAGCTAGCACCGTCGGCGAAGCTCACCTGGATCGAGCGCGCGCCGTGCACCACGTGGCTGTTGGTGAGGATGAAGCCGTCGGGAGTAAACACGAATCCCGAGCCGCTGCCGCGGCGCGGCGGTTCGCCTTCCGAGCGCGGGGCTTGAGCGACCTCGACGTGAACGACGGCGGGGCCGACCCGCTCGGACGCCGCGACCACCGCAGCGGAATAGGCGTCGAGCAGGGCGGCGTCGCTTTCGCCGCGCGCCGGGGAAGCCGACCGCGGCGAACCGTCATCGAGTACCGGATTGGCGCCCATGGTCTGCAGGACGTGGGGGCGCCCCGGCGGAAAATCAAGGATATCCGCGTTGCTTGCTGGTTTTCATTCCGATGAGGTGCAGCGAATCGCCGCGGCTCTGGTTGTACCGGTGGCGCAGCATCACCGCGAGCATCGAGACCACGACGAACGTGCCGAAGGACACGATGATGGTGTTGATGTGGACGTCGGCCTTGATCATCGCGGAATAGAGGGCGAGCATCAGGAGGATCGAGATGTTCTCGTTGAAATTCTGCACGGCGATCGAATGGCCGGCCGAGAGGAGCACGTAACCGCGGTGCTGCAGCAGCGCATTCATCGGCACGACGAAGAAGCCCGCCATGGCGCCGATTACGATCAGCAGGGCGTAGACGACCGGCGTGTTCGTCACGAAGATCATCCCGATGACCACTATGCCCATCGCGATGCCGGCCGGCAGCACGTCCAGGGAGCGCTTGAGGGAA
>DATHHZ010000254.1:0-8181 GCA_035316965.1 Burkholderiales bacterium
CCACAGCGGCGGCGCGCGGCCGGCGCAGCAACAGGTACGCGACGGGCAAGACGAACATTGACAGCAGCGGCGCGGTGATCATCCCGCCCACCATGGGCGAAGCGATGCGCCGCATCACTTCCGACCCGGTGCCCGACCCGAACATGATGGGGAGCAGGCCGGCGATGATGACGGCGACCGTCATCGCTACGGGCCGCACGCGAAGCGCTGCGCCTTCCACGATCGCCTGCGCAAAATCGCCCTCGTCGCGAAGCCCGCCCGCCGCCTCGCGTGCGGCGACCGCCTGGTTGACGTAGACGAGCATCACCACGCCGATCTCGGCCGCCACGCCCGCGAGCGCGATGAAACCCACCGCCGAGGCGATCGACATGTTGTAGCCGAGCACGTACATGAGCCAGAACCCGCCGACGAGCGCGAACGGCAGCGTCGCCATGATGAGGAGCGCCTCGGCGGCGCGCCGGAAGGCAAAATACAGCAGCACGAAGATGATCGCGAGGGTCGCAGGCACCACGATCTTTAGCCTCGCGGTGGCGCGCTCCAGGAACTCGAACTGGCCAGACCAGGAGATCGAAGTGCCGGCCGGAAGCTTCACCTGCTCCGCAACGGCGCGCTGCATGTCGCGCACCGCGGAACTCAAGTCGCGCCCGCGGATGTCGACGTACACCCAGCCCGAGAGCCGCGCGTTCTCGCTCTTCAGCATCGGCGGGCCGTCGCTCACCTTCACCTCGGCCACGTCGCCGAGGCGGATCTGCGCGCCGCGCTCGGTGAGGAGCGGCAGAGTGCGGATCTTCTCGACCGAGTCGCGCATCTCGCGCGGATAGCGCACGTTGATGGGGAAGCGCTGCAGGCCCTCGACGGTCTCGCCGATGTTGTCGCCGCCGATAGCGGCGGTCACGACGCTGTGCACGTCGGCGACGTTCAGCCCATAGCGCGCCGCGGCGTCGCGGTCGATGTTCACGTCGATGTAGCGCCCGCCGGTAAGCCGCTCGGCGAGTGCGGAGCTCACGCCCGGCACTTCTTTCACCGCGCGCTCGATTTCGGCCGCAATGCGGTCGATCTCGCGAAGATTGGTGCCCGCGACCTTCACGCCCACCGGGCTCTTGATGCCCGTCGCGAGCATGTCGATGCGGTTGCGGATCGGCGGCACCCAGATGTTCGAGAGCCCCGGCACTTTGACGATACGGTCGAGTTCCTCGACGAGCTTGTCCGGCGTCATCCCCGGCCGCCACTGCTCGCGCGGCTTCAACTGGATCGTAGTCTCGAACATCTCGAGCGGCGCCGGGTCGGTCGCCGTCTCCGCGCGCCCCGCCTTGCCGAACACGCTCGCCACTTCCGGCACCGTCTTGATCAACCGGTCGGTCTGTTGCAGGAGCTCCGCGGCCTTGCCCGCCGAAAGCCCGGGCAGCGCCGAAGGCATGTAGAGCAGGTCGCCCTCATCGAGCGGCGGCATGAACTCGCCGCCGAGTCGGTTCATGGGCCAGAGCGTCGCCGCGAGGATCGCGACCGCCGCAACTAAAACCATTTTCGGGCGGCGCAGCGCGCCTTCGAGCAGCGGGCGATAGAGCGCGATCAAGAAACGGTTGAGCGGATTCTTTTCCTCGGCCGGGATGCGCCCGCGGATGAGATAGCCCATCAGTACCGGGACGAGCGTGACCGCAAGTCCCGCCGCCGCGGCCATCGCATAGGTCTTGGTGAAGGCGAGCGGCGAGAAGAGCCTTCCCTCCTGGGCTTCGAGCGTGAACACCGGAACGAAGGAGAAGGTGATGATCAGGAGCGACACGAAAAGCGCCGGCCCGACCTGCGCCGCGGCTTCGCCGATCACGCCCCAGCGTTCCTCGCCCGTGAGCGTCGCGCCGGGGTGCGCGTGATGCCAGGCTTCGAGGCGCTTGTGCGCGTTCTCTATCATCACCACCGCGGCGTCGACCATGGCGCCGATCGCGATGGCGATGCCGCCGAGCGACATGATGTTGGCGTTTACCCCCTGGTAGACCATGACGATGAACGCCGCGAGAATGCCGAGCGGCAGCGAGACGATCGCGACGAAGGCCGAACGCAAGTGAAACAGGAACAGCACGCACACCAGCGCCACGACGACGAACTCCTCGACGAGTTTCTGCCCGAGGTTCGCCACGGCGCGCTTGATGAGCGCCGAGCGGTCGTAGGTTGGCACTATCTCGACGCCCGGCGGCAGGCTCGACTTGAGCGAGGCGATCTTCGCTTTGACCGCGGCTATCGTTTCGAGAGCGTTCTTGCCCGAGCGCATCACGATCACTCCGCCGGCGACCTCGCCCTCGCCGTTCAGCTCGGCGATGCCGCGGCGCATCTCGGGTCCGACCTGCACGCGCGCGACGTCGGCCAGGCGAACCGGGACTCCCGAATCGCTGACCGAAAGCGGAATCTTGCGAAAGTCATCCAGCGATTGCAGGTAGCCGCTTGCGCGCACCATGTACTCGGCTTCGCCCAATTCGAGCACTGAGCCGCCCGTTTCCTGGTTCGCGCGCTGCACTGCCTCGATCACCTTCGCGTGGGAAATGTTGAAGGCGCGCAGCCGCACGGGATCGAGGACGATCTGGTATTGCTTGACCATCCCGCCGACGCTCGCCACTTCGGAGACGTTCGTCACCGCCTTCAGCTCGTACTTGAGGAACCAGTCCTGCAACGCGCGCAGCTGCGACAAGTCCATGCGGCCGGAGCGGTCGACGAGCGCATACTCGTACACCCAGCCGACGCCGGTTGCGTCGGGGCCGAGCGAGGTCTTCGCCTGCGGCGGCAACCGCGATTGCACCTGGTTCAGGTATTCGAGCACCCGCGAGCGCGCCCAGTAGGGATCGGTGCCGTCCTCGAAGAGGATGTACACGAACGAGTCGCCGAAGAAGGAATAGCCGCGCACGGTCTTCGCTCCGGGCACCGAGAGCATCGTCGTGGTGAGCGGATAAGTGATCTGGTTCTCGACGATTTGCGGCGCCTGTCCCGGGTAGGTGGTGCGGATGATGACCTGCACGTCGGAGAGGTCGGGAATCGCGTCGAGCGGCGTCCGCAACACGGCCCACGTTCCCCACGCCGCGAGCGCGAGCGTGGCGAGCAGCACGAGGAACCGGTTCGCGATCGACCAGAGGATCAGCTTCGCGATCATTTGCGCACCCCGTACTCGGGCACGCTCGCGTCCGCCGGAGCGATGTCGGTGATCTGGAACTCGCCGTCCGGCTTGATGCTGAACTCGAACAGGATGCGGTCGCCTTTTTTCAACCCCGGCGGAACGATTCCGTTCGGCGCGCGGAACGGCATGGTCATCGCACTCATGCCCGCGCTCGGGATGGCGCTGTGCTTGATGAGCAGATCCCCCGCGCCCGCGCTCACGACCTCGCCGACGGCCCGGTGCGTTTGCGGCGCGGCCGCCTTCGGCGCCTCCGCGCCTTCCATGCGCGTACCGCTCGCCCTCAAACTCGCCTCGGAGTCGATGAGGAACTGGCCCGAAACGACGACTTTGTCGCCTTCGGAGAGTCCCTTGCGGATTTCGCTCTTGCCGCCCGACTCGAAGCCGAGCTCGACCTCCCGCGGCCGGAATTTGCCTTCGCTCTCGGCCACGATCACGACGCTGCGCTCGCCGGTGCGTATGACCGCCTCGGAAGGTACGAGCAGCGCCTTGGCTCCCGCACCCCGTGCGAAGACCAGCGTCGCGAACATGCCGGGCTTCAGCCTTCCGCCAGGATTGGCGAGCTCGACCCGCGCGCGCAGTGTGCGCGTCGCCGCATTCACCTCGGGCAGGATCGCGCTCACCCGCCCGCGGAAGACCTGACCGGGGAAGCTCGGTACGCGCGCTTCGACCGCCGTTCCAGGGCGCAGCCACGCGCCCTGCGCCTCGGGCACTTCGGCGTTGACCCACACGCTCGAAAGATCGACCAGACGAAACAGCATCGCGCCGGACATCACCGTCATGCCCTCGCGCACGCCGAGCTCCGCGATGACGCCGTTGATCGGCGCGTAGAGCGTGATGCGCGTCTGAGGCTGGCCGGTTTTTTCCAGCAGGCCGACCTGCTCCTCGCTCATGCCGAGCAGCTGCAGCCGGTTGCGCGCGGCCTCGGCGAGGTCGGCGTCTTTTCCGGCGCGCCGCAGCAGCAGATATTCCGCCTGCGCCGCCGCCCAGTCGGGCACGAGCAGCTCGACCAGCGGCTGGCCTTTCGCGACGGGGTCGAGCGGGGCGCGCGCGTGCAGTTTCTCGACAAAACCCCCGGAGCGCGCCTGCACGACGAACACCGCGCGCTCGTTCCACGCAACGCTGCCCGCAGCCTCGATGCGGCGCTCGACCGATCCCATTGTCGCCGCCGCGGTGCGCACGCCGAGGTTCTGCGCGACGCGCGGATCGATTGATACTGTGCCGTCGCTGCCCGCCTCGTCCGCGTACTTCGGGACGAGCTGCATGTCCATGAAGGGCGATTTGCCCGGCTTGTCGAAATGCTGCTGCGGTACCATCGGGTCGTACCAGTAGAGGATCTTTCTCCCCGAGGATTCCTGTGCGGCTGCGGCAGCTTCGTTCGCCGGCGTGATACCCGACTTGGCGTACCAGTAGCCGCCTCCCGCTGCGACGACGGCAACCAGGATGAAACCGGAGATCAGCGGCGCGCGTTTCATGGTTGCTCTCCGTGCGGCAAAAGGAAATTCAGCTTTGCCCAAGCACGCGCCCGCTCGAGCTGCGTCTGCACGAACCCCAGCCGCGTCTCGGTCTCCGCGCGGCGCGCATCGAGTACCGCGCCCAGCTCGCCGCGCCCACCGCGATAGACTGCGAGCGCCGCGGCTACCCGCTCGCGCGCGAGGGGCAGCAGCAGCTTTTCGAAACGCTCGGTGCGCACGCCCGCGGTCTGCCAGTCGGCGTAGACGCCGCGCAGCTCGGCCTCGTGCATTCGCCGCGCTTCCTCGGTTTGCGCCTGAGCCTGATCGGCAAGCAGTCTCTTGGCGGCGAGGTCCCGGTCCTGGCGCTTCTCCGCCTCCCAGGGAAGATCGATGCTCACCATCACGGAAATCATGTTGGAGAACGCCGGCCCGCGTTGCCCGTACGCCACCTCCAGGCTCCAGTCGGATTTCTTCGAGTTCGCGGCGAGCGCGGCATCCGTCCTGGCGAGCGCCTCGCGCTCGGCATAGATCTTTTGCTCCGGATGCTCGTGCAGGTTGGCAAGGAGCGCTGTGGGCGGATGATCGAACACGCTCGTATCCGGCGGATTGGCGAGCGGGCGCGAGGCCTCATCTCGAAGCCACGCAGCGAGCGCGTAGCGCGCGCGCTCGATCGTGCGATCCTGCTCGATGACACGATCCTGCGCGGCAACGCCGGCGCCGCGCAGCGCGAGGGCATCGGCCGTGTTCTGCCGGCCCGCGGCGATCGCCGCCGCCACCGTGTCGAGTTGCAGTTGCAGTTCCCCCACGAGCTCGACGAGAGGCGCGCGCGCCTGCTGCGCGAAATACAGCTCGAGCCAGGCAAGCGCGATCTCGCGCCGCAGCCCGGCACGCTGTGCGCCGAGGTTCGCGGCTTCCACGTCGCGCTCCAGCGCGGCGCGCTCCCCGCGCAGCTTTCTCTTCTCCCGGTTGGGAAAGTCCTGCATGACCCCGATCTTGCGCATGGTCATGAAGTCGCTGTCGTACTGAAACCGATCTGCGCCATTGACGGGCAGGTTGTCCACGCCGATGCGAAGCTTGGGGTCGGGCAGCTCGCTCGCGCGCGGCACGAGCTCGGTCGCGGCGGCGAGCGCCGCGTTCTGCGCTGCAAGTCGCGGGGAAGTCTTTTCGCCGATCTTCAGCGCTTCGCCGAGTGGCAGCGGCTCCGTGCCCGCCGCGCGCGCCGACGGGCCCGCGACGGCCACACCAAGAAAGCAGAAACAAACGAGAGCGCGCGTGAAACGCCCGGAAAAAACGAAAACCATAAAGCCTCCGATGAGCAGGAACACCGGCACCGCCCAAGGCGGCGCCGCGGCTCAGCGGCGGCTAAATGAGAAAGCGGGAATAGAGAACGGTGAGAGGCGGAGGCGGCGCGCTCGCGACTGCGATTCGCGTCGGAAGGAGCACACCCGTCGCCGCCGACGGTGCTTTATGTTCGACTAGGAGCACCAGCACGGGCAAGTCGCAAGCGGAGATCTGCGGCAGCTTGGCGAGATCGAGTGTTTGCGTCTCCGCCTGGAAATGCACGCGGCACAGGAGTTCCGCCGGCGCCGTACTCTGATGCTCGTCGCACGCCATCTGGGGTTCGGGCATCTTGCCCTGCAGGCAGCCATACCCTGCAATCGCCGCGTGCGCGAACGCCAGCGCCGCCAGGGCGAAGCCGGCGATCCAGCGACGGCGATATCGGGTCAGGAAAGGCATCACGAAATGTTCCCCGCGACTAGGATAGCCCATTGCGAGGAAGGTTCAAAATCTGCGGGAGACTGACCGCCAGTTTCAGGCAGCCGGCATGTCGGCCCAGCCGGATTTCCAGCCGTCCGGCCCGCCGATGAAAGTCCAGAAGGGTTTGCCCTGGCCGCGCCAGTGCTCGGCCGCCGCGTCCATGGCATCGAGCGCTTCCGTCGCCTCGTGCCCGTGCCCGCCGCAGAAGTGCTTGCTCTTCTCGAGAATAACCACCCAGCCTTTCGCGGAAAGCCACGACAGGTCTTTCAGGCCGCCGGCAAAGGCGCTCCAGTCGGCGCTGAGCTTGGCGGGAAAGCGAAGCGCACGCGACACCTCGGCGAGAAAATCCTCCCTGTCGTGCGCTTGGTGGATGTCGACGTAGATCACCATGAGCCCCGCCGCGGCTGCGGCGGCCGCGAGCTCGCGTGCATCGGCGCCGAGCTGGAAGACGCCCGCCTTCGCCGCGTCCTTGATCCATTCCGCCTTCATGCGCTCAGCTCTCCGCCTTGCGCAAGCGAATGTGCAGCTCGCGCAATTGCTTCTCGTCCACCGGCGACGGAGCCTGCGTGAGCAGGCATTGGGCGCGCTGCGTCTTGGGGAAGGCGATCACGTCGCGGATGGATTCGGCGCCCGCCATCATGGCGACGATGCGATCGAGGCCGAAAGCGATGCCTCCGTGCGGCGGCGCGCCGTACTGGAGCGCCTCCAGCAGGAACCCGAATTTCTGCTTCGCCTCCTCGGCGCCGATCGACAGCGCGCGGAACACCTTCGATTGCACTTCCTCGCGGTGGATGCGCACCGAGCCGCCGCCGATCTCCGAGCCGTTCAGCACCATGTCGTAGGCCTTGGCGAGCGCCGCGCCGGGATCGCCCGCGAGCCGGTCCTCGTGGCCGTCCTTGGGAGCGGTGAACGGGTGGTGCATCGCGTTCCAGCGCTTCGCCTCCTCGTCGTACTCGAACATCGGGAAATCCACTACCCACAGCGGCTTCCAGCCGCTTTGAGCGTGGCCCTTCTCGTGGCCGATCTTCACGCGCAGCGCGCCGAGCGCGTCGTTGACGATCCTCGTCTTGCCCGCGCCGAAGAACATCAGGTCGCCGTCTTTCGCTCCGGACAGGTCGACGACCGCCTTCAGCGCCGCATCCGAAAGGTTCTTCACGATCGGCGACTGCATGCCCCCTCTGCCCTTCAGGAGGTCGTTGAACTTGATCCAGGCGAGGCCCTTCGCGCCGTAGATGGCGACGAACTCGGTATACGCGTCGATCTCTCCGCGGGTGAGTTCTCCCCCCTTTGGCACGAGAAGCCCCGCCACGCGGTGTGCGGGCGTGTTCGCGGGTCCCGAGAACACCTTGAAATCCACGGACTTCATCACTTCGGTCAGCTCGGTGAGCTTCAGGGGCACGCGCAGGTCCGGCTTGTCCGATCCGTATTCGCGCGTGGCCTCCGCGTAACTCATGACCGGGAACGGATCCGGCAGCGCGACCCCCAGCACTTCCCCGAAGACGGCGCGGATCAAGCCCTCGAAAATCGCGCGGATTTCCGCCTCTTCGAGGAACGAAGTCTCGCAGTCGATCTGGGTGAACTCGGGTTGGCGGTCGGCGCGCAAGTCCTCGTCGCGGAAGCACTTGGTGATCTGGTAGTAGCGGTCGTAGCCCGCGATCATGAGGAGCTGCTTGAAGAGCTGCGGCGACTGCGGCAGCGCGAAGAACTTGCGCGGCTGCAGCCGCACCGGCACGAGGAAGTCGCGGGCGCCCTCCGGCGTGGCTCGGGTCAGGTTCGGCGTGGCGACGTCGAGGAAGCCGAGCTGCTCCATCTGGC
>DATHHZ010000255.1:0-3487 GCA_035316965.1 Burkholderiales bacterium
GGCGATTGTCGCCGACAGCCACCGCGAGGCCTTCGAGGCCATCGCCAAGGTCCGCGTCGACTATGAGCCGCTGCCCGCGGTTTTCGACGTCGAGGAAGCGCTGAAGGCCGGCGCGCCGGTGGTCAACGAAACCTATCCGAAGAACACCTTCACCTATTACGACATCTATGATCATCAGAAATTGCGGTTCGGCGACGTCGAGCGCGGCTTCGCAAGCGCGGACCATGTGCTCGAGCAGCGCTATCAGATGTCGCCGATCGAGCATGCGCCGACCGAGACCAACGGTTCGATCGCAGCACCCGACACCAACGGACGTTATGTCGTCTACACCTCCACCCAGGCGCTGTTCTTCTCGCTCGACACCTGCGCAAAGATTCTCGATGTGCCCTCGAACACCTTTCATTTCATCGGAGGCACCGTGGGCGGCGGCTTCGGCGGCAAGGTCGATACCCTGACCGAGCCGCTTGCCATCCTCGGAGCGATGCTGACCGGCCGTCCCGTGCGCTACATCTTCGGCCGCGAGGAGGAGATGCAATATGGCCCGCCGCGCGGCGCCGAACGCATCTACCTGAAGGACGGCGTCATGCGTGACGGCCGCATCGTCGCGCGCAAGGTGCGCGCCTATTTCGACAGCGGCGCCTATACAAGGCTGTCGAGCTACGCCGCGGTCAAATGTGCGGCGCATTTGCCCGGGCCCTATACGATCCCGAACGTTTACGGCGACATCTATTGCGTCTTCACCAACCGCACACCGGCCACCGCGATGCGTGGCTTCGGCGTCACCGCGATGGATTTCGCGATCGAATGCCAGATGGACAAGCTCGCCCATCTCGTCGGCATGGACCCGATGGAATTCCGGATCCTCAACGCCTATCGCGACGGCGACATGAAGGCGCATCGGCGCGAAGCCAAGAACACCGCGTTGATCGAATGCGTGCAGGTCGCCGCCGAAAAGGCGAAATGGCCGCTGCGCGAGGAATTCAAGCGGATGTCCTCGCGCAAGGACGGTGGCGGCGCACGCGCTGCGGTTCCCGCGACCGCGGCGGACTCGCTCGCGCCGGCGCGCCCGACCGGACAGCAACGTACTCCCTATGACCGCGCGCCGCAGCCCGCCGCGCCGGAGCCGCCACACCCGACGCCTCCCCCGGTTTCGCCGACGCCCGCGCCGCAGCCCGCCTCGCACGGCGCGACACGTTTTTCCTCCGTCTTTGGCTCGAGGAGACGCTGATCATGGCCATGCATCGCGGACGCGGCATCGCGTCGATCAACTATCCCATCGGCATGAATCTCGGTGGCGATCCGAGCCAGGCGCTGGTGCATTCCAATCCGAGCGGCAAGTTCACGGTCTCACTGTCCTCGATCGATCTCGGTCAGGGCATGAAGTCGGTAACCCGGCAGATCTGCGCCGAGACACTCGGCGTGCCGGTAGAGGACGTCTATGTCGACACCGCCGATTCCGACACCGGGCCGCACTGCATGGGCAGTTTCGCCTCGCGCGGCACGCATCGCGTCGGCAACGCGGTAATGGCCGCCGCGAAGGAAGCGCGCGGGGTGATGATGGAGGCGGCGGCCGAGGAGCTCGAGGTCAACGCCGCCGACCTCGAAACCGACGGTCGCGGCAACATTCACGTCAAGGGCGCACCGCATCGATCGATCTCGACCAAGGACGTCGCGATCGCCGCACAGTTCAGGCAAGGCAAGACGATTTCCGGTCGCGGCATCTTCCTGGTGCCGCTCTCCGCCGTCGATCCCGAGACCGGTGAAATGTCGCCGGCGACCTGCTATGCGCACGCCTGCATGGTTGCCGAGGTCGAGGTCGACGACGAGACCGGCGAAGTGGCGATGGTGCGCATGGACAGCGCCTACGAACTCGGGCGCGCGCTCAATCCGCGGCTGGTCGAACAGCAACTGGTCGGCGGGGCCTGGATGGGGATCAGTCACGCGCTTTACGAGACGACCGAGCCCTATTATCCCGATCCGGGGCACGGCCCGCGCGACTTCGTCGAATATCTGATGCCGGGTCCCGGCGACATCTGCCCGCACGACATCGCGGTGCTGGAGCGCCCGGCGGCGGATGGTCCGTTCGGTGCCAAGGGCCCGGGCGAGATGTGCGCCAATCCTGTGATGCCGGCGGTCGCCAACGCGATTTTCAATGCGGTCGGCGTGCGCGTCGACGAACTGCCGATCACGCCGGAGAAAGTGTTGCGCGCGATCAAGGCGCAAGGCGGCGCGCGGCCGCAGGCGCGGCGCTGATGGCGGTTCGCGGAACCATTGGCGGCATCGACAGTCCGGAGGCGCTGGAGAAGGCGCTGCGCGCGGCCTATTACCTCGCCGACGAGGGCATCGCGACGGCGGCCTATCTGGCGCTCGCGCTGGGCAAGCCGCTGCTGCTCGAGGGCGCCCCCGGCGTCGGCAAGACCGAAGCGGCGAAGGCAATCGCCGCAATACTCGGTCGCCGGCTCATTCGCCTGCAATGCTACGAGGGGATCGACGCCTCAGCCGCGCTCTATGAATGGAATTATCCACGACAGATGCTGGCGATCCGCCAGGCTGGCGACGAGACCATCGACATTTACGGCGAGACTTTCCTGATCGAGCGTCCGATGCTCGCGGCGCTGCGCGCGCCGGACTCGACGGTGCTGCTGATCGACGAGATCGATCGCTCGGATCAGGAGTTCGAGGCCTTCCTGCTCGAATTCCTGTCCGACTTCCAGATTTCGATTCCCGAGCGCGGCACCATCCGGGCGGCCGAGCGGCCGGTGGTGGTGCTGACCTCCAACCGCACGCGCGATCTGCACGAGGCACTGCGCCGGCGCTGCGTTTATCACTGGATCGATTACCCGACGGCGGAGCGCGAAGCGAGAATCATCATGATACGCGCCTCCAGCGTCGCCGAGGCGACCGCACGTGCGGTTGTCGCCGCCGTCGGCAAACTAAGGCGCGAGCCGCTGAGCAAGGCGCCCGGCGTCGCCGAGGCGGTCGATTGGGCGGAGGCGGCGACGTTGCTCAATAAGGGCGGCGCGCGCTGGCCGGATGCGTTCAAGCGCTCGATCGGCGTTGCGCTGAAGGACGAGGAGGACCTCGCCTTCATCGCCGGCCGGCTCGACGCGCTGATCGCGGAGGCAGCGGCGTGAGCGAAGCGCCACAGCTGCCGCGCGCCGCGCGCGCCTTCGTCTCGTTCGTGGCGCTGTTGCGCGCCAACGGTTTTGCAATCGCGCCCGAGCAAACCACGGCGTTCCTGCAAGCGATCGAGTTGCTTGGTCCGCGCGGTCCTGACGACATCAGGCAGGCGGGACTGGCGACTCTGGCCCCTCCCCCCGAGCGGCGCGCCGCCTACGACATGTTGTTCCGAATCCACTTCCTCGGCGGAGAAGAGGTTCCCGGCGCCGAAGGCGAGGACGAAGAGGTCGTACGGCTGCAGGAAGAGGGACGCGGCGACGACGAGCCGCCGCTCGCCGACGACGCCAACGAGTCCGGCGAAATGGCG
>DATHHZ010000256.1:0-2921 GCA_035316965.1 Burkholderiales bacterium
AAAAGCGCCGCCTCTTCCGAGACGCGCCGCCAGAAAGAGAAGCTCGAGCCGCTTCTCGCCTGCACCGCCAGCGCGAGGTTGTCGAGCACGGTAAAGCGCTTGAACATGCTGGTGATCTGATAGCTGCGGGCGAGGCCGGAGCGCACCCGGGCGTGCTGCCTGGCGTGCGTGATGTCCCGACCTTCGAAAAGGATTGCGCCCCCGTCGCTGCCGAGGCTGCCGGAAATCTGGCCGATCAAGGTCGTCTTGCCCGCGCCGTTCGGGCCGATCAGGGCATGCACTTCGCCGCGCTTCACGTCGAGCGTGACGTCGTCGGTGGCGACCACGCCGCCGAAGCGTTTCGAGACGTTCCTCAGCTCAAGCATGCTTCCTCCGCGCGAGCATGCCCGCGATGCCCTCAGGGGCGAACAGCACGATCGCGAGCAGCACCGTGCCGACCCCCAGACTCGCGTGCTGCTGATAGTTGGGGAATATCGCGGCGAGACAGTCGACGCGGTGGTTGGCGATCAGGTCCTCGAGCCCGAGCAGCGCCGCCGCGCCGATCACTCCGCCCCAGAGCCGTCCCACGCCGCCCAGGATCACCATCACCATGAGCGTCCCCGAGTGCGTCCAGTGCAGCACGTTCGGGTTGACGTACTTGCCGTGGCTCGCGAGCAGAGCGCCGGCGAGTCCGCCGGCGGCGCCGGCGATGACGAAGCACGCGAGCTTGTGGCGGTACACCGGAAAGCCGATCGCCTCGGCGCGTTCCTCGTTTTCGCGGATCGCCTGGATCACTCGCCCGAAGCGCGAATGTGCAAGCCGGTGCAAGCCATAGAGGCCGGCCGCCAGCGCGGCGAGCGCGGTGTAATAAAACGCGAAGTCGCTGCCCAGGTCGACGCCCAGTCCCACCGAGGCGCGCTCGCGCAGGCTCAGGCCCTCGTCGCCCCCATAGGCTTTCATCGAGTTCACGAGGAAGAACATCATCTGCGCGAAGGCGAGAGTGATCATGATGAAGTACGCGCCGCGGGTGCGCAGCGATACCGCGCCGATCGCGAGGGCGGCGAGGGCGGATGCCGCGACCGCCGCCGGCCAGCCGATCCACGCGCTCGCGACGCCTTCCGACAGCAGGATGCTGGAGACGTAGGCGCCGGTGCCGACGAAGGCGGCGTGGCCGAAGGAGATCATGCCGCCGTAGCCCAGGATCAGGTTGAGGCTGGTCGCAGCGAGCGCGTAGACGAAGATGCGGCTGGCAAAGCTCAGGTAGTAGGTCTGCTCCGCCTGCATCGCCAGAGGAAAGGCGAGAGCCAGTGCCAGGACGACCCACGGCGCTGCGCGTCGCATAGCCCTACCCGCGTGCAGGGAACAGTCCCTGCGGTTTGATGTACAGGACCGCGGCCATCAGCAGGTACACGAGCACCGAAGCGATCGCCGGCCCGGCTGCGCTCGCGACCCGCGGCTGAAAGAATATTCCGAACAGTAGGGGTAAAAAGGCGCGTCCGATCGTGTCCACGACCCCGACGAGCAGGGATCCCACCAGGGCGCCGCGGATCGAGCCGATCCCTCCGATGACGATGACGACGAAGGCGAGGATGAGGATGTTCTCGCCCATGCCGACCTGCACTGCGAAGAGCGGTCCGAGCAGCGCGCCCGCGACGGCGCACAGGCCCGCGCCCACGCCGAACAGCAGCGTGAAGAGCCGGGGGATGTTGACCCCCATGGCGAGCGCCATTTCGCGGTTCGACGCGCCTGCGCGCACCAGCATGCCGATGCGCGTGCGCGCGACGAGCAGGTACAGAGCGCCGGCCACTGCAGCGCCGACGCCGATGATGAGAAGCCGGTAGGCGGGGTAGACCATGCCCGGGAGCAGTTGTACGGGTCCCGAGAGCGCCGCAGGCACGGAAAGCGGCATGTCGGGTCCCCAGATGATGCGCACCGCTTCGTTGAAGATCAGGATGAGCGCGAAGGTCGCGAGCACCTGGGACAGGTGGTCGCGCGCGTAGAGCGTGCGCAGCACCGACATCTCGAGCAGCATGCCGAGGACCGCGGTGGCCGGGATCGCGACCAGCACGCCGAGGGCGAACGAGCCGGTCGCCTGGACCAGCGTCGCGGCGAGGAACGCGCCCAGCATGTAAAGCGAGCCGTGCGCGAGGTTGATCATGTCCATGATGCCGAACACGAGGGTGAGTCCCGCTGCGAGCAGGAACAGCATCAGTCCGAACTGCAGCCCGTTCAGCGACTGCTCGACGATCAGGATCCAGGACATGAAATGAGAAGGGGGAAATGAGAAGGGAGAAATGAGAAGGGGGCGATTTACGCCCCCTTCATTCTCTTTCAGGGGTTTCCTATTTCATAGGACATTCTTGAACATAAGCGTCGCCGCGGTCCTTGAATATCGTTCCCATGGTCTTGTTGACCAGGCGTCCCTGCGAATCCTTCCCCACCACGCGCAGGTAGTAGTTCTGGATCGGGTATTGGTTGCGGTTGAACCTGAACGAACCGCGCACCGATTGGAACTTCGCCGCCTTGAGCGCCTTGCGCACGCCTTCCGTGTCCTCGATCCTGCCCTTCACTTCGCGGACCGCGGAATCGATGAGGAGCGCCGTGTCGTAGCCCTGCGAGGCGTATACGGTGGGAAGCCGCTTGTACTCCTTCTCGAACTCCGCGACGAATTTCCTGTTGGCGGCGTTGTCGAGGTCGAGCGCCCAGTGCGCGGCGTCGAAGGTGCCGAGCATGGCGTCGCCCACCGCGCGGATGATGTCCTGATCGGACGAAAAACCGGGCGTGATCAGCTGGACGTCCTTCGAAAGGCCGGCGGCCACGAACTGCTTGATGAAGTTCACGCCCATCCCGCCGGGCAGGAAGATGTACACGGCCTCGGGCTTCGCCGCGCGCACCTGCGCGAGCTCTGCCGAGTAGTCGAGCTGCCCGAGCTGCGTATACAC
>DATHHZ010000257.1:0-6311 GCA_035316965.1 Burkholderiales bacterium
TCATGAGCAGCTCCTTCAGCGGCGGACGCTTCATGTCCTGCGCGAGCCCCCGGTAGCGGCCCCAGTGATAGGGCACCGCGCCGCCGCCGTGCGGAATGATGAACTTCAGCGTCGGAAAATCGCGGAACAGGTCCGCCATGATGAACTGCATGAACGCGGTGGTGTCGCCGTTGATGTAGTGCGCGCCGGTCCCGTGGAAATTCGGATTGCAGGAGGCGCTCACGTGGACCATGGCCGGCACCTCCAGCTCGACCATCTTCTCGTAGAGCGGATACCACCACTTGTCGGTGAGCGGCGGCTCTTTCCAGTAGCCGCCCGAAGGATCCGGGTTCAGGTTGCAGCCGATGAATCCGAACTCTTTCACGCAGCGCTCCAGCTCCGGGATGCAGTTCTTCGGCGAAACGCCGGGACTTTGCGGCAGCTGGCAGACGCCGACGAACTTCTCCGGGTAGAGCACGCAGACGCGGTGGATCATCTCATTGCAGTGCTCCGACCAGTGCCGGCTCGTGGTCTCGTCGCCGATGTGATGGCTCATGCCCATCGCGCGAGGCGAGAAGATGGTGATGTCGGTGCCGCGCTCGCGCTGCAGCTTCAACTGCGCGCCCTCGAGGCTCGCGCGGATCTCGTCGTCGTCGATGCCGAGCGAACCCTTCGACGGGACGTGCTTGGCATCCTCCAGCGCCGCGATCTGGCGCTTGCGCCATTCCTCGAGCTGCTTGGGAGCGGTGGTGTAGTGGCCGTGGCAATCGATGATCATCTGTTTGTCGTTCTCCGTCAGCCCAGTCTGCGCGTCACGTCGTCGAACAGCTCGTCCACGGCAAAGCGCCGCGGAATCATCCCCTGCTGATGGACGGTGTCGATGACGACTTCGAGGCTGCGCCGGTTCGCTTCGAGGCCGAACGGATGAGTGTCGAATTCGCCCGGCTTGGGCAGCTTCGCCGCCTTCTTGCTCTCGGCCAGGAGCCGGTAGATTTCGCGCACGGCTTCCGGCTCCGATCTCGACAGGGATTCCTTCACGGCCACCATGTGATTGATCTGCAGCGCCCGGTACTTCCTGTGCCAGGCCTCGGCCGCCGCCGCCGGATTGTGGATGAGCGGTTTAAGACGCGGGTCGGTCGGCACGGCAGGCAGGATCGCCGCGTCGATCTCCCCGGCAAGGAGCATCGCCGTCAGCTCCTTGCCCTCGGGCGCGCGCTCCACCGACGGCGGATCGCGGAACTCGGCGACGTGGGCTTCCTCGAAAGTGACCCATTTCACGCGGTCGATATCCACGCCGTGTTCGTTGGCGAGGATACCGCGCAGCCACGTCGAGGTCGTCACGGTGTAGGAACGCGTGCCCACGCGTCGACCTTCAAGGTCGGCGGGCGCGAGCGGCCCGCGCTCGATGTTGTAGACGATATGGGGGTGCTGGAAGCGCGCGAGCACGACCGCGGGCAGGAGCACCAGCGGCTTGCCGTGCGCCTTCGCCATGAGGAAGGTCACGATGGCGAGCTCGGCGCAATCGAACTCGAGGTTCCTCACCACCCGCTTGAACGCCGTGCTCGGTGTCTTCACGTCGGCGAAGTCCAGGCTCACCGAGGACGATTTCACCTCGCCCTTCTTCAGCGCAAGGGTGACCGGGTAATCCCCCAGGAGCGTGCGCACGGCGACGGGCTTAGTCATGACGGTGTACCCTCTCATTTTCCCGCAAGAGGCCTCCAATGAACGAAACGAGAGAAGTCGTGGTCGTCGATGTCAAGATCCCGTTCTGGTCCATGGTAGTCCTGCTCGTCAAATGGGCGATCGCGGCGATACCGGCCATGATCATCCTGTTGATCCTGGCGACCGTGGTGTCGATGGTACTCGGCGGCGTGTTCCACTGGAACTGGATGGGCCGGGGCATGGTGTAGTCACAATGCGATCGCTCTTCTCCAGCGCTCGCGATGGCTCCCCCGATTGTATAATCGGTGGAGATCCTGAGCCACTCGACTTTTGGTAACCGAGCGCATGCGACCCGAAGAAAGCCTCCTCGCCAACGTGAAGATGGCGCCCCGGGACGCGATCCTGGGGCTGACCGAGACCTACGTCGCCGATCCGAACCCCAAGAAGGTCAACCTCGGCGTGGGCGTGTATTACGACGACCAAGGGAAAGTGCCGCTGCTCGAGTGCGTGCGCCGCGCCGACGAGGCCCTCACCGCCGCGGGCATCGCTCGGCCCTACCTGGCGATGGACGGGTTTCCAGAGTTCGTCCGCGCGGTCCAGACGCTGCTCTTCGGACCGAGCCACCCCGCGGTCGCGGCGGGGCGAGTCACCACGGTCCAGGCGGTCGGCGGCACCGGAGGCCTCAAGGTCGGCGCAGACTTCATCCGGCGCTTCGCCCCGGAGGCCGCGATCTACATGTCCGACCCGACCTACGACAACCATCGGCCGCTATTCGAGGAGGCCGGCTTCCGGATCGAGAGCTACCCCTACTACGACCCCCGCACCCGCGGGATCCGCCTCGCGGAAATGCTGGCCGCGATGCGCGCGATCCCGAAGGGTTCCGTGCTGCTGCTACACGCCTGCTGCCACAACCCCACGGGGGTGGACATCCGCTACGAGCAGTGGGACGAGGTCATCAAGATCGTCGCAGAGCGCCGCCTCATCCCCTTCCTTGACTTCGCCTACCAGGGATTCGGCGACGGCATCGAGGAGGATGCGCAGGTCGCGCGCCGGTTCGCGGAGGCGCTTCCGGTAGTGCTGGTGGCAATGTCCTTCTCCAAGTCCTTCTCGCTCTACGGCGAGCGCGTCGGCTCGCTTTCCGTCGTCACCGCGGATTCGGGTGAGGCCGCCCGAGTGCTGAGCAACCTGAAGCGCATGATCCGCACCAACTACTCGAACCCCCCGACGCACGGGGCGAGGATCGTCGCCTCGGTTCTCGCGTCCACCGAACTGAGCGCCTTGTGGAAGAAGGAGGTCGTGGTCATGCGCGACCGCGTGCGCTCGATGAGGCGCGAGCTGGTCGAGCGCCTGAAGAAGCGGATTCCGGACGACTTCGGCTTCATTCTGCAGCAGCGCGGGATCTTCTCGTACTCGGGCCTGTCGCGCGAGCAGATGGTCGCGATGCGCGAGCGCTACTCGGTATACGGCATCGAGTCTGGCCGCATCTGCGTCGCGGCCCTGAACTCGCGCAACCTCGACTACGTCGCCGACGCGATCGCGGCCACGGTGCGTATCAGCGAGGGCGAACTCTCCACGCCGCGCGCCGCGGTCTGAGGCCCCCAGGCCGGCGCGGCCGGCGTATCATGCTCCCGTCCGCATGGGGGAGCGCATGGCCATCAAGCTGAAGCCCGTCGACGTTGTCACCGTCGGCGTCGGCCTCACCGGCACCATTCTCGCCAAGGAGCTGGCCGACCTGGGGCTCAAGGTCGTGGGCCTTGAGCGCGGCGGCTGGCGCGACACGCATCCCGATTTCGACATGCCGCACGCGCACGACGAGCTGCGCTACGCACGGCGCCACGAGCTGATGCAGGATCTGTCGCGCGAGACGCTCACTTTCCGCAACGCAATCGGCGATACGGCGTTGCCCATGCGCCAGATGGGGTCCTTCCTCCCTGGTGAAGGCGTCGGCGGCGCGGCAGTGCATTGGAACGGCGTCACCTGGCGCTTCCTGCCCTGGGACTTCGAGACGAGGAGCCGCACGCTCGCGCGCTACGGGGCGCGCCAGCTCGCCGAGGACTGCACCAGCCAGGACTGGGGCGTGACCTACGACGAGCTCGAGCCCCATTTCGATCGCTTCGAGTATCTCTACGGGATCTGCGGCAAGGCCGGCAACCTGAAGGGCCAGGTCCAGCCCGGCGGCAATCCCTTCGAGGGCCCGCGCTCGCGCGAGTACCCGAATCCGCCGATGAAGACCTCGCACGTGGGCGCGATCTACGGCAAGGCGGCGCGCGAGCTGGGCTACCACCCTTTCCCCGCACCTTCGGCGAACATGATCCGCCCGTACACCAATCCCTACGGCGTGACGCTGGGCGCCTGTGTCTACTGCGGCTACTGCGAGCGCTTCGGCTGCGAGATGGGCGCCAAGGCGAGCCCGCAGACCACCGTGCTGCCGGTGCTGATGAAGAACCCGAACTACGAGTTGCGCACTCTCGCCAATGTGATCAAGGTAAATCTCGACTCGGACAGGAAGCGCGCGATCGGCGTCACCTACGTCGACTCGCGCGGCCGCGAGTTCGAGCAGCCGGCCGATCTCGTGCTCCTCACCTCCTACGTCTTCAACAACGTGCGCCTGATGCTGCTCTCGGGAATCGGCGAGCCCTACGACCCGGCCGCGAACGCGGGCGTTATTGGCCGCAACTACGCCTACCAGACGAACGGCAACGTCACCGCTTTCTTCGAGGACAAGGTGTTCAACCAGTTCATGGGCGCGGGCGCTCTGTCGATGATGATCGACGACATCGACGGTGACAATTTCGACCACACGGGCCTCGGCTTCATCGGCGGCGGCTGGATCGGCGCAGCGAGCTCGGGCGCCCGCCCGATCGACTTCCATCCCGTGCCCTCGGGGACGCCGCGCTGGGGCTCGGAGTGGAAGAAGGCGGTGTCGCGCTACTACAACCGCGCCTTCGGCATCACCACTCACGGGGCCTGCCAAAGCTATCGCGGCAACTATTTCGACCTCGACCCGACCTACCGCGACGCCTACGGCCTGCCGCTGCTGCGCATGACCTTCGACTTCCGGCAGAACGAATACCGCATGTCGGACTACATGACGAAGAAGGCGGCGGAAATCGCCAAGGCCGCGGGCGCGAGCACGATGAACGTGAACCCGCGCACCGGCAAGTACAGCATCGTGCCCTACCAGAGCACGCACAACACGGGCGGCGCGGTCATGGGCGCGGACCCAAAGACGAGCGCCGTGAACAAGTACCTGCAGAGCTGGGACGTGCCGAACGTGTTCGCGATCGGCGCGAGCGCCTTCCCGCAGAACGGCGGCTACAACCCGACCGGAACCGTGGGCGCGCTCACCTTCCACGCGCTGGAAGCGATCAAGACGAAGTATCTGAAGCAGCCCGGGCCGCTGGCCTGAGCGAATTCGAATTCACGACAAGGGGAATGCCATGAGCGAATCTCGCCGCAACTTTCTGAAGTCCGCAGCGGCCCTTGGTGCCGCCATTCCAGCCGGCGCCGCGGCCCAGTCCAAGCCCGCGCCCCAGGCCGACCACGAAAAGCAGCATGCGCAGCACATGCGCACGGCCACAGTCGCGGCGCTACAGCGACCCTACATGTTCCTGTCGCAAACCGAGGCCGCCTTTCTCGACGCCGCGGTGTCTCACCTCATCCCGAAGGACGAACTGGGACCGGGCGCGAAGGAAGCTGGGGTCACCTCCTTCATCGACCAGCAACTCTTCGGTGGCTACGGAACGATGGCGAGAAAGTACACGCAAGGCCCCTGGCCCGAGGGCACGCCGCAGCAGGGCTACCAGTCGCCTCTGACTCCCGCGGCGGTCTACCGCGCCGGGATCCGCGATACAAACAACCATTGCCGCAAGACCTACGGCAAGTCCTTCGACGCGCTCTCCCGCGCGCAACAGGACGAGGTGCTGAAGGGCTTGGACGGAGGCAAGATCGAGCTCGAGCAGGTGAGAGCGCAGTTTTTCTTCAACATGCTGCTCGCCAACACCGTCGAGGGTTTTTTCGCCGACCCGGTATACGGCGGGAACCGCGACAAGGCCGGCTGGAAGCTGGTGGGCTTCCCCGGGGTCGCCGCTGTATACACTACGTTCATCGAGAAGCACGGCGTCCCCTACCGCGCCCAGCCGGTGTCGATCACCGACATCACCCAGAAAGTCGCGCAAGTGGACGAGCACGGTCACGCGATCCACGTGATGCTCGACGACAAGGCGGGGGTCTGACCATGGCGACCAAGCTGAAGCCTGTCGACGTCGTCACGGTCGGCGTCGGCCTCACCGGCACGATCCTCGCAAAAGAGCTCGCCGATACCGGACTCAAGGTCGTAGGCCTCGAGCGCGGGCGCTGGCGCGACACCGATCCCGACTTCGCCATGCCGGGCGCGCACGACGAGCTGAAGTACGTGCGCCGCCACGAGCTGATGCAGGACCTCTCCAAGGAGACGCTCACCTTCCGCAACGCGATGAGCGAGACCGCGCTGCCGATGCGGAGCCTCGGCTCCTTCCTGCCCGGCGAAGGTGTGGGCGGCGCGGCGGTGCACTGGGGCGGCCTCACCTGGCGCTTCCTGCCCTGGGACTTCCAGACGAAGAGCCGCACCCTCGCGCGATACGGGAAGGAGCAGCTCGCTCCCGATTGCATCAGCCAGGATTGGGGCGTCA
>DATHHZ010000258.1:0-2175 GCA_035316965.1 Burkholderiales bacterium
ACTGCAGCGATACGGTGACTTCGTCGCCGCTGCGCACCGAGGCGAGCTGCTGCGGATCGCCGTCGATCATGCCAAGGACGTTGCAGCGGGTCACCAGGCGCGACTCGTCGCCCTCGGATACGGGAGTCCGGCCCCAGGGGAGGGCGAGCGAGCTGCCTTCGGTCCAGAAACAGACCGTTCCAGGCGGCACGACCTGTTTGGCGCCGGCCTCGAGCGTTGCCTTCACGGGCACCTCGAAATAAACCTCCTCGCCCCAGGTCTGGGCTTTCGCCTTCACCGGTAGCGCGGAGACGAGGGCGCGCGACGTGGGCGTGTCCTCCAGGGTCGCGCTCGCCGCGCCCTTTGGCCAGGAAATGTTGATGCGCGTATAGCTCATCGTGCAGGCTCCCAGTGTTCGATGACCAATTGCAGATTCTGCATTCCGTTGAACTCGTTGACCGAGAGCCGGTACGCCGCGCGCACGGTCGAGGGCAGGGGATCGAGCGCGTTGAAGCGCATGGCTTCGACGGTGCGCCCGGCGCGCGCGAGCTTGAGCTTCAGGTGTTTCTCGCCCACCACGCGCTGGCCGAGCACCTCGAACTCATCACAGAACAGCGGCTGCGGAAACCCCTGTCCCCAGACTTGATGATCGAACAGTTGCGCGAGGCCGAGATCGAGATACGCGGGTTCGAGCGAACCGTCGGTCTCGACCGCGCGCGCAAGCTGCGCGGGCGAGAGCAACTCGCGCGCCACGGCTTCGAAGCCTTCCGCGAAGCGCGCGAAATCCGCCGGGCGCAGCGTGAGGCCTGCTGCTGCTGCGTGCCCGCCGAAGCGAAGGAGCAGGCCCGGCTCGCGCTTCGCGACGAGGTCCAGCGCATCGCGCAGATGCAAACCGGCAATCGAGCGGCCAGAGCCGCGGATCTCGCCGGCGCCGGCCGGGGCGAAGGCGAAGGTCGGGCGGTGATAGCGATCCTTGACGCGTCCGGCGAGGATGCCGACCACCCCTTGGTGCCAGGTCGGGTCGTACAGGCTGATGCTCGAGCTCTCGCCCACGGCGACCTTCGCCATCAGCTCATCGGCCTGCGCCTGCATATCGGCTTCGATCGTGCGCCGTTCGCGGTTGAGGTCATCGAGCTGCCGCGCGATCTCGAGGGCGCGCCCGCGATCATCGGTTGTCAGGCACTCTATCCCCAGGCTCATGTCCGACAAGCGCCCGGCCGCGTTCAACCGCGGCCCGAGCAGGAATCCGAGATCGAATCCGTTCGCGCGCGAAGGATCGCGGCCCGCCACGGCAAAGAGCGCGCGCACGCCTTCCTGCATGCGGCCCGCGCGGATGCGCCTCAGGCCCTGCGCAACCAGGACGCGATTGTTGAAATCGAGCGGCACGACGTCGGCGACCGTGCCGAGGGCGACCAGATCGAGCACATCGCCGAGATTCGGCTCGATCCTGATTTGTCGGCCTGCGGCCGACACGACGTTTCCCTCTCCCTCCGGGAGAGGGGCTAGGGGTGAGGGTGCGGTGAACCAACCACGCTTGCGGAGCTCGGCCCGCAGGGCAAGCATCACGTAGAACATCACGCCGACCCCCGCAAGGCTCTTGCTCGGAAACGCGCAGCCGGCTTGATTGGGATTGACGATCGCCGCGGCGCGCGGAAGCTCCGAACCGGGCAGATGGTGGTCGGTGACGATGACCTCGATTCCGAGCCGGCTCGCCGCTTCGACGCCCTCGACGCTGGCGATTCCGTTGTCCACCGTGATAAGGAGCTCCGGCTTCGATCGTGCCGCGAGCGCGACGATTTCCGGGGTCAGCCCGTAGCCGAACTCGAAGCGGTTGGGGACGAGATAGCCGACGTTCGCGCCGAAGGCGGAAAGCGCGCGCATGCCCACGGCGCAGGCGGTCGCCCCGTCGCAGTCGTAGTCGGCGACGATCAGCATGCGCTTGCCAGCGGCGATCGCGTCGGCAAGCAGAGCAGCGGCGCGCTCGGAGTTCATGAGATCGGAAGGCGGAATGAGGCCGGAGAGCGCGTCCTCGAGCTCGCCGCGCCTGCTGATCCCGCGCGCGGCACAGACGCGAGCAAGTACCGGATGCAGGCCCTCGCGCACGAGCTGGTCGTGCACACGCAAGGGAACCCGGCGGGTGGTGATCTGTGACATCAGGTAAACGGCATGTCATCCTGAGCGAAGCGAAGGATCTGC
>DATHHZ010000259.1:0-2735 GCA_035316965.1 Burkholderiales bacterium
GTGACCGTTGTCGGCGGGGCTTATTACCTGAGCCGGCCCGAATTCGAGACTCTCTACACCGGTCTCAGCCGCGAAGACGTTACCCGGATTGGAGCGGCGTTGCGCGAGCAGAGCATCACGTTCGACGTTAACGCATCCGGAGACGCGGTTTCGGTTCGCCCGAGCCAGACTACGCAGGCGCGGATGTTGCTGGCGGAGAAAGGGCTGCCGACCAGCGCAAATGCCGGCTACGAGCTGTTCGACAAGATCGGCTCGCTCGGGTTGACCTCGTTCATGCAGGAAGTCACCAAGCTCAGGGCGCTGGAAGGCGAGATCGCGCGCACCGTTCAGCTGATGAAGGGCGTGAAGGCCGCCAGGATTCACATCGTCCTGCCCGTGCGCGGTTCGTTTCGCGGGACCCAGCAACCGCCATCCGCATCGGTCGTGCTGCGCACCGATGGCACGATGGAGGCGCGCACCGCGCAATCGATCCGTCATCTCGTCACTGCCGCCATTCCCGGCATGACCCGTGACAAGGTGACGGTGCTCGACGCCGACGGCTCGTTGCTGCTCGCCGAGGAGGATGAGTCCAGTGCCGCCCCGACCAAGATGGCGAGCCTGCAGAAGATGGTCGGCCAGATGGTGCAGGAGAACATCCGCAAGGCACTGACGCCCTATCTAGGCCTCGACAATTTCGAAGTCAGCGTCGCGACGCAACTCTCGACCGACAAGCGGCAGATCAACGAGACTGTCTACGATCCGGAGACACGCGCGGAGCGCTCGGTCCGCAACGTTCGGGAGAAAGAGACGTCGCAAAATGCGGATCGCCAGACGCCGACGACGGTGCAGCAGAATCTCCCGGACCAGCAGGTGAATGCCGGCGGCACCAAGAATTCCAACGAGGAAAAGCAGCGTCGTGAGGATGTTACCAACTTCGAGGTGTCATCCAAGACGACGACGACGGTCAGCGACGGCTATTCTGTCAAGAAACTCTTCATCGCCGTCCTGATCAACCGCTCGCGTCTTGTCGCCGATCTCGGCGACAAGACGAACCAGGCCATCGTTGATAGCAAGATCGCCGAGATCAGTCAGCTCGCGGCCACCTCCGGCGGACTTGACCGCCAGCGCGGCGACCAGATCCAGGTGACGGCCGTCGACTTCGTCGAGGGCTCGCGCGACCTGGCGCCGGTGCCGCCCATCGGATTCGTCGAGATGCTGAACAAGCAGATGGGCAGCTTCATCAACGCGGGGACCATTCTGGCCGTCGCCGCGATGCTGGTCTGGTTTGGCCTTCGCCCTGCGGTTAATGGCATCCTGAACCATCGTGCGCAGCAGGAACAGGTTGAAGCCGCGGATGCAGCCGCCCAGCTCGAGGCCGCCGCCCTGGCGCCGCCGGAGCGGGAGGAGGAGGCTGAGCTGAACCTGGTGGAAGACCTCGAGGGCAAGTTGCAGCGCACCCCGCAGAAGCGGCTGGAGCAGATCGTGCGTCTCGACCAGATGCAGGCGGCGGCGATCCTTAAAGATTGGATGCGTCGGGAGGAGGCGGCATGAAGGCGGCAATTGGAAAACTCCTCACGCAATTCGAAGCGAACGGCGGAGCCAAGCCGCCTGAGAAGCCGTGGCTTCCTGAGCCTGTGGCGAAGCCGGCGGAGATCAGGCGCGAGCCTCAGCCTCAGCCTCCCTCTCCCCCGCCGAAGGCCGAAGCCCCGCCGGTCGGTCTGCTGGATGACGCCTATCGGCGCGGCTATGCCGCCGGGCTCGCGGGAGGCGATGCCAAGCTGGCGGAGGAGCGGGTTCACGGCGCGATCAGGCTAGGCGAAGAGCGCGCCAAATGGTCAGACCAGCAGGCGGTCGCGATCGTCAACGGCTTCACCGCGGCCTGTCGCGAGATCGAGACCAATGTCGCAAGCTCGGTTGGCCGCATACTGCGGTCGTTCCTTGTCGATGCGGTCCGCGACAAGGCCGTCGCGGCGCTGGTCGAGCAAATTTCGGCACTGACCAGCAACTCACCCGTGCCGGTGTTCCGGATCACAGGGCCGAGCGATCTGCTCGGCCGGGTCAGGGCGCAGCTCGATACGGCGCGGCGGACCGGGATCGAATACGAGGTTGCCGACACCTTCGAGATCCGCGTCGTTGCCGATCAGACCGTGATCGAGACGCAGATTTCGGTGTGGACCGAGTGTCTGAAGGACGTGCGTCGGTAACCCGCAATGAACGAAGTCAAACCAGAGATCGTGATCATCCGGCGGCGCAGCGCCTTCGACGACGGGCCGGCCAAAGGCGGCGGCGTATGGAAGATCGCCTACGCGGACTTCATGACCGCCATGATGGCGTTTTTCCTGGTCCTGTGGCTGCTCAGTGCGCTCAATCAGGACCAGCGGCAGATCGTGGCGAACTACTTCAACCCAATCAAGCTTGCGGAGAACGCGCCGGCACCGAAGGGTCTCAAGGACCCCGAGAAGCACGATCCCGTTCCGGCCGAGGGTCAGGACGGCAAGCATCAGCCGGCGGGACCGAATGGAGAGCGCCGCGGCGACTCGCCGACCGTCGAGAAGCGCCCATTCTATGAAGAAAAGGTTCTTTTTCGCGACCCCTACGCGGCGCTGACCGAGATCGTCGCCAGCTCGAATCAGGCGTCGGGCCAGCGGCACACGGGCGTTTTGACCTCTGCTGAACGAGATGGACTGAAGGGGGGCGAGGCTTATCGCGACCCGTTCGACCCCGGCTTTTGGAAGCTTGCCCCGCAGGCCTCCCAG
>DATHHZ010000260.1:0-3428 GCA_035316965.1 Burkholderiales bacterium
CTGCCCGCGGGACTGGTGAACACGTCTGTATACGAGTTCAGCACCTGGACCAGGCAGAACACCGCGAAGGCAAACGCCGCGACGCGAAGCACCTTTCCAGCCGCCTCGGGACTATCCCGACGGAGCAGGAGGGGGATAAGAATGAGACTGATGCCCATATAGCCCCAGGAGGTGCGGGAGCCGGATAGGGCCATGCCGGTCGACACAAGCAGCGCCATGAGCAGAGCAGCAGCCGTACCGAGAACGTCGCGCGAATGCAGAAACGCAACCGAAAGCAATGCCGCACCGAGATAGTTGGCAAAATTGTTCGACTGACCGATGACTCCGAACATGAAGCTGCTTGGCTGCTGCACGACAGTCACACCGGCGGGCAACGGCGTGTGGTAGAGCTGAAAAAAACCGCTGGCCGCCGCCAGAGCCCCGGCGATGGCGAGCCACCACTGGAGAGAATGCGAAACGGGACGCTCACCCATCTCGCTGCCCAGCCATGCGCCCAGCATCACGATCAACGCGGCCCAGATCGAATAGAGGGCCCCCAACGCGCTGCGCAGCGGGTAGGCCACTTCGCCGAGCGCCACCTGAACGACCAGTACGGCGGTAAGCGCGAACAAGCCGGGGGACATCGCAGGCACCGGAACCGCGTGCCGGGACGGAGCCAGGCCCATCACGCAGAGCGCCGCCAATCCGGCGGCGAAGCTGAGCCACTCGGTGTAGAAAGTCGGAAAAGGGAAATAATGGTTCGGAAGCAGGAAAGGAACCGAAACCATCAGCCCGCACAGAACCAGGCACAGGTGGAGCGGAAACGGAGTGCGCGGACCGTCCATCACGTGCGCCATTATGGACGATATGAGAGACCCGGTCGTCTATACTCGGCCGATGCCTTCAAAGCCAACCGCGCGCAGCATGGTGCGGCCCCGATCCCTCAGGGCCCTGGTGTTCGACGCCTACGGCACCCTCTTCGACGTGCACTCGCTGGTCGATCTGTGCGAGCAGATTTGGCCGGGGAAGGGTGCCGCCTTGAGCCAGCTTTGGCGCGCCAAGCAGCTCGAATACACCTGGCAGCGCAGCCTGATGCAGCGCTACGAGGATTTTGCACGGATCACCGAAGCCGGCTTGCGCTACGCCTGCGCCGCGCTCGGACTCCAGCTCGACGAAGAGCGCTGTCGCGCCCTCATGGGCGCCTATCTGAAGCTCTCGACTTTCCCCGAGGTCCGTGGCGCCCTCGCCGCGCTCAAGGCTTCGAAACTCAAACTCGCGATTCTCTCGAACGGCTCAGCGGCGATGTTGCGCCCGCTGGTGGCGAATGCCGGGCTTCGCAGCCTGATGGGGATCGTCATCAGCGTCGACCAGAAAAAAATCTACAAGCCCGCTCCCGCTGTGTACCGGCTGGCGACGCAGAGGTTGCGGGTGCCGAAGACGGCGATAGGCTTTGTTTCGAGCAACTGCTGGGACGCGTGCGGGGCGAAGTCCTTCGGCTTTCGCACCTTCTGGATCAACCGCGGCGGCGCACCCGTAGACGAGCTGGGCGCGGCTCCGGATCACGTCATCAAGAGCCTTGACGAGCTCCCGGAGCTGCTCCGGCGCCCGGCATCATAAACGCGACTCATGCCTTTCCCTCCGCTCAATTTCTGCTCCAAGTGCGGCGCCAAGCTGGCGCTTCGCGTGCCGCCCGGCGATTCGCTCCCTCGCCACGTATGCGACAACTGCGGCACCATTCACTACCGCAATCCGCTCGTGGTGGTCGGCACGATCCCCGAATGGGAAGACCGGATCCTGCTGTGCAAGCGCGCGATCGAGCCGCGTCATGGGCTGTGGACTCTCCCCGCGGGATTCATGGAGCTCGGCGAGACCACCGCACAGGCCGCGCTTCGGGAAACCCTGGAGGAGGCGAAGGCGCGCGTCGAGCTGGGCGAAGTGTTCTCGCTTCTGTCGGTGCCCCACGTGGACCAGGTCCACGTCTTCTACCGCGCCCGGCTTCTCGACCGCGACTTCGCCCCGGGCGAGGAGACCCTGGAAGTCGGGCTGTTCGAGGAGGGCGAGATTCCCTGGAAGGAAATCGCCTTCCGCACGATCTCGACGACGCTGCGTCACTTCTACGCCGACCGCAAGGCGGGGGCGTTCGGTTTTCACGCCGGAGAAATCCTGCCGCCGAAGTAACTCGCTTGACACGGGCAACCGGCACCCCTTAGCGTTGCAACACACTTTGCCATGCAACGACGAGATTTCATGTTGGCCTGCGCCGCGTCGGCGCTCGGTGCATCACTGCCAGCGGCGCCGGCCGACGCGAGCCCGCGGTTCTATTCCCGCGCGCGGCTCGTCGACCCGGCGGGCCGGCCCCTCAGGGCGCGCGCGCTCCCCGCGAACCGGAATTTCATCTTCCACTACCCGTTTGCCGCGACACCCTGCTTCCTGTTGAACCTCGGCAGGCCGACCAAGCCTTTCGCGCAGCTGAAGACCGCGGACGAGCAAACCTACCACTGGCCGGGCGGCGTGGGCGCGGATCACAGCATCGTTGCCTATTCGGCGATCTGCGCCCATCGGCTCACCTACCCCACCCGTGAGATCAGCTTCATCAGCTACCGCGACGAAAAGTCCGCCGGAAGCAAGTTCGCCCATGTGATCCACTGCTGCTCCGAGCACAGCCAGTACGATCCCGCCGAGGGCGCGAAGGTATTGGCAGGCCCTGCACCTCAACCGCTCGCGGCGATTCTTCTCGAATACGATCCGAAGAGCGACGGTCTGTCCGCGGTCGGTACGCTGGGCGGCGAGCTGTTCAACGAATTTTTCAGCAAGTACGAATTCCGCCTCGCCCTCGATCACGGTGGGCATGCCCATACGGTCGTCGAGAGCCGGTGCATAGTGAGCGAGCTGACGCAGTACTGCAGGCAGCAGGTGAAGTGCTGAAAGCGGGATGATTCCCTGGCTGGAGCATGACACGCCCTTCCCGCCGGTCCAGTCTGCGCTTGGGGAGCCGAATGGTTTGCTCGCGGCGGGCGGCGACCTGTCCACCGAGCGCCTGCTTGACGCCTATCGCCACGGAATCTTTCCCTGGTTTTCCGAAGGCGATCCGATCCTGTGGTGGAGCCCGGATCCACGCATGATCCTGTTTCCCGCGGAGCTCAAGATTTCGCGCTCCCTCGGGAAAACCCTTCGCAATCGTTCCTATGAAGCGCGCTTCGACTCAGCCTTCGACGAAGTCGTGGCCGGCTGCGCCGCGCCACGCAAGGGTGAGCCCGGCACCTGGATCAGCGGCGCAATGATCGAGGCCTACCGGGGCCTGCACCGGCTCGGATACGCGCATTCGGTCGAAACCTGGATCGACGGAGATCTCGCCGGAGGACTCTACGGCGTGGCGATCGGCCGAGTGTTTTTCGGCGAGTCGATGTTCTCCCGCGCCCGCGATGCCTCGAAGATCGCGCTCGCCGCGC
>DATHHZ010000261.1:0-3671 GCA_035316965.1 Burkholderiales bacterium
TGCCGAGTTTTGCCTGCCCGTGCGCGCGGCACAGCTTCACCACGCGCTCGAGCGCCGACTCGTTTGCGTCGGAGTACAGGCCCGAGCAGCCCGGTGTGATCCGGCCGATCGGCTCGACGTCGGTCATCTCGAAGCACAGGAGCGCCGCGCCCGAATTGGCGAGCATCCCCAGCTGCGCGAGATGCCAGTCGGTCATGCAGCCGTCGATCGCGGAATACTGGCACATGGGCGATACCATGATGCGGTTCTCGAGCGCGAGGCCGCGCAACTGGATGGGCTGAAACAAGGGGCTGGTCATCGAACGATCCGTAGGCGGAGCCCTTCGAGGAGGCCCATGCTACCCGGATTCGGCAGGCAGCACCGGTCCGCGGCAAGCGCGGGCTCGCCGGCCCAAAGACGCGGGGCCAAGAGAGATAACTTGTTGACCATTGACTGCTTTTCCCGCTAAAATCCCGCCTCTTCGAACTGCGCGGGGCGGCCGTTTTTCGCAGACGGGCCGTCCCGGTCTTTTTTGGAACGCAAATAATGCCGACAGTCAACCAGTTGGTGCGCAACGCGCGCATTCGCTTGCCCGCGAAGAGCAAGGTCCCCGCGCTCGCCGGCTCCCCGCAGAAGCGCGGCGTGTGCACGCGCGTCTACACGACGACGCCAAAGAAACCGAACTCGGCGCTGCGCAAGGTCGCAAAAGTGCGCCTCACCAACGGGTTCGAGGTGATCAGTTACATCGGCGGGGAAGGCCACAATCTGCAGGAGCACTCAGTGGTGCTGATCCGGGGAGGCCGGGTGAAAGACCTGCCCGGCGTGCGCTACCACATCGTGCGCGGCAGCCTCGATACCCAGGGCGTCAAGGACCGCAAGCAAGGCCGATCCAAGTACGGCGCGAAGAAACCCAAGGCCGCCTGAGTTCCGGAAAGTCTCCCATGCCCCGACGCAGAGAAGTCCCCAAGCGCGAGATTTTGCCCGACCCGAAGTACGGCAACGCCGACGTCGCCAAGTTCGTCAACGTTCTCATGACCCGCGGCAAGAAATCGGTGGCCGAGCATATCGTCTACGACGCGTTCGACACGATCAAGTCGAAAAGCGGCAAGGATCCGCTGGAAGTGTTCAGCCTGGCGGTGCAGAACGTGAAGCCCATGGTCGAAGTGAAAAGCCGCCGCGTGGGCGGCGCCAACTACCAGGTGCCGGTCGAAGTGCGCCCGGTGCGGCGCGCCGCGCTCTCGATGCGCTGGATCCGCGAGGCGGCGCAGAAGCGCGGCGAGAAGTCCATGGACGCGCGCCTCGCGGGCGAGCTGATGGAAGCGGCCGAAGGCCGCGGCGGTGCGATGAAGAAGCGCGAGGAAGTGCACCGCATGGCCGAGGCCAACAAGGCCTTCGCGCACTACCGGTTCTAGGATTTCCAGGTGCTGCAAGTGGCCCGCAAGACTCCCATCGATCGTTACCGCAATATCGGCATCAGCGCGCACATCGATGCCGGCAAGACCACGACCACGGAGCGCATCCTTTTCTATACCGGTGTTTCCCACAAGATGGGCGAGGTGCACGACGGCGCGACGGTCATGGACTGGATGGAGCAGGAGCGCGAGCGCGGCATCACCATCACATCGGCGGCGACGACCTGCTTCTGGAAGGGCATGGACAACAACATGCCCGAGCACCGCATCAACATCATCGACACGCCCGGCCACGTCGACTTCACCATCGAGGTGGAGCGCTCGATGCGCGTGCTCGATGGCGCCTGCATGGTGTACGACGCTGTCGCCGGCGTGCAGCCGCAGTCGGAAACGGTGTGGCGCCAGGCGAACAAGTACGGCGTGCCGCGCCTTGCGTTCATCAACAAGATGGACCGGCAGGGCGCGGACTTCTTCAAGTCCTATGGGCACATCAAGACGCGCTTGAAGGGCAATCCCGTGCCGATCCAGATTCCGATCGGCGCGGAGGAAAAATTCGAGGGCGTGATCGACCTGGTACGCATGAAGGCCATTTACTGGGATGACGCGTCCCAGGGCATGAAGTACGAGATGCGGGACATTCCCGCCAACCTCCTCGGTGAGGCCAAGGAATGGCGGGAAAAGATGGTCGAGGCGGCCGCCGAGGCCGACGACGGTCTCATGCACAAGTATCTCGAGGGTCACAATCTCTCGAACGAAGACATCAAGAAGGGCCTGCGCATCCGCACCATCAAGAACCAGATCGTGCCGATGCTGTGCGGCTCAGCGTTCAAGAACAAGGGCGTGCAGGCGATGCTCGATGCCGTGATCGATTACCTGCCTGCGCCGGTGGACATTCCGCCCGTCAAGGGCCAGGACGAGGACGGCAAGCCCAACGCGCGCAAGCCCGGCGACGAGGAGCCGTTTTCGGCGCTCGCATTCAAGATCATGACCGACCCTTATGTCGGCCAGCTCACGTTCTTCCGCGTCTATTCCGGTGTGCTCAATTCGGGCGACACCGTCTACACCTCGGTGCGCGGCAGGAAAGAGCGCATCGGGCGCCTCTTGCAGATGCACGCCAACCAGCGCGACGAGATCAAGGAAGTGCGCGCGGGAGACATCGCCGCCGCGGTGGGCCTGAAGGACGTCACGACCGGTGAAACCTTGTGCGATCCGGACAAGGTCATCATCCTCGAGAAGATGGTGTTCCCCGAACCGGTGATCCACGTCGCAGTCGAGCCCAAGACCAAGGCCGACCAGGAGAAGATGGGCGTGGCGCTCCATCGGCTGGCGCAGGAGGACCCGTCCTTCCGCGTGCACACCGACGAGGAGTCGGGCCAGACCATCATCTCCGGCATGGGCGAGCTGCATCTGGAGATCATCGTGGACCGCATGAAGCGCGAGTTCGGCGTTGAGGCGAACGTCGGCGCGCCGCAGGTCGCCTACCGCGAGGCCATGAGGAAGGCGGTCGAGCAGGAAGGCAAGTTCATCCGCCAGTCGGGCGGACGCGGCCAATACGGTCACGTGAAGTTGAGGCTCGAGCCGCAGCCTCCCGGCACGGGCTACGAGTTCGTCGACGCCATCAAGGGCGGCAGGGTGCCGAAAGAGTTCATACCCGCGGTGAAAAAGGGCGTCGAGGAGGCGCTGCCGGATGGCGTGCTCGCGGGCTTCCCCGTGGTGGATGTCAAGGTCACGCTCTACGACGGGTCTTACCACGAAGTGGACTCGAACGAGAACGCCTTCAAGATGGCGGCGATTTTCGCTTTCAAGGACGGCATGCGGAAGGCCAACCCGGTGTTGCTCGAGCCCATCATGGCGGTCGAGGTCGAGACACCGGAGGAGAAAATGGGCGACGTCATGGGCGACCTGTCGTCGCGCCGCGCCGCGCTTCAGGGAATGGAAGACCTCGGCGCCGGCAAGGTGATTCGCGCCGAAGTGCCGCTTGCCGAGATGTTCCAGTACTCCACGCATCTGCGCTCGCTCACTCAAGGGCGTGCCACCTATACGATGGAGTTCAAGCATTACTCGGAAGCGCCCAAACAGATCGCCGAGGGCGTCATCACCAAGGTTACCGGCAAAAACGAAAAGAAATAACGGAGTCGAATCATGTCGAAGGGTAAATTTGAGAGGACCAAGCCGCACGTGAACGTGGGGACGATTGGGCACGTGGATCACGGCAAGACGACGCTGACGGCGGCGATGACGCACGTGCTGGCGAAGAAGTACGGTGGGGAGGCGAAGAAC
>DATHHZ010000262.1:0-5660 GCA_035316965.1 Burkholderiales bacterium
CTCGTTCTCGCGCACCTTGAAGATGACCTGACGCCCGGCGCGCATCATCTTCTCGCGCAGCTGCTTCCAGTAGAAGCGATAGGGGCTGGCGGGATCCTCGCGCGCGTAGCGCTCGGCGACCCGGTCGTCGTCGCAGACGAAGATCGTGCGCGCAATGCGCCACTGCGCGGGATCGGGACTCTTCCCGGCGCGCCGCTTGCCTTCGGCGTAGTTCGCCCAGTGGCTGGGCAGCCAATGCGGAAGGAGAAAATTTGCCGAGAGCGGATGAAAGTCGCGCTCGCCCATGGCGATCACGCCCTTGGAATGCGGTGCCACCACCGTGCCGACGATCTCGGGACGCGGCTTCTGCCAGGGCTTGTACATGATTCCCCGGCCGAGTCCGGGCACGAAGGTCTTCTCGGTCGTCACCTTGTAGCGGTTTCCCTGCAGGTCGATTCCATAGGGCGCATCGCGCTCCCAGATCGCGAGGATCACGTCGATCGCCTCGGCGAACATGCGGTTGCGGTCCTCAGCGAGGATGCCGAGCGCCTCGGCGTCCGAGGAGAGCGCCCCCGGGCTGATGCCGAATATGAAGCGTCCCTTCGCGAGGTGGTCGAACATCGCCGCTTGCGCGGCGATCACCACCGGATGCGATTGCGAGAGGTTGGAGGTCCCGGTCGCGAGCTTGATCGTCTTGGTCTCGCCGATCAGCGTGGCGAGGAAGATCAGGCTGCTGGTGACGTTCTCGCAATGATCGGTGAGGTGCTCGCCAACGAAGGCGTCGTGGAATCCAAGCCTGTCCGCGAGGACGATCGCCTCGCGATCCTCCTGCAGCGTTTGCGCCGGATCGCGGTGCGGCGGATGCAGCGGCATCGTGAAGTAGCCCAATCGCATGGGCGGAATGTGCTCCATCGAGGCGCGGCAGTCAAACGCGATTGCCTCTCTTTCCCCCGGGTACGTTAGAATCGCACGAGCCATTCAACATGCGGGCTTCGGGATACCAGGAGACCCATGACCCCTTTCAGACACAGGGACACGCGATATTCCGACTACCCCGCGGAGCCGGCGGGGGCGGTTCCGGCGCCGGCTGGGCGAGGATACGCTCGGGATCCAGGCCGGAGCGAGCCTCGCTCGGCTCAAGCCAGGCCAGGGATACGACCCGATGAATCGACCATGATCAAGTTCTTGTCCATGGCGGGAGGGGATCCCGAGCAGGCGATGCGGCTGCACCGCTTCATGCTCGCGTCGGCCGCCTACGCGGCCTGCATTCCCCTGGTTTGGCTCGCTAGTAGATTCAACCTGATCGCGCCGAAGCCAGCCTGGATCCTCGTCGCGATGATGGTCGTGGTGAACGCTGGCCTCTACGCGGTGTTTCGCAGCGGCCTCAATCGGAAATTCAGCGACCCCAGCTTGACCTGGCTGCAGGTCTTCGTCGGCAACGTCGTGGTGATGTACGCCGTGTACAGCTTCGACCAGGGGCGCGCCGTCGTGCTCAACCTGAGCCTGGTCGTGCTGACTTTCGGCGTGTTTCACTTCACCACCCGCGAGTTCGTCAAGACCGCCCTGCAGATCCTCGCCGGCTACGCGGCGGTGATCAATCTGCTCATGTATTTCAAGCCGGAGACGGTGAACGTCTATCACGAATGGTTCCAGTGGGCGGGGCTCGCCGCCGTGCTGCCGCTGTTCGCGGTCATCGGCGGCAGAATCAGCGGTCTGCGCGAGCGCCTGCGCACGAGCAACGAAGAGCTCCGCTCGGCTCTCGGCAACGTGCGTCAGATCGCCACGCACGACCATCTCACGGGCCTGCCCAACCGGGTATTGTTCAACGAGGAGCTCCAGCGCGCGCTCGCCAGGGCGGAGCGTCACGCGAGGCCGGTCGCGCTCTTCTTCATGGACCTGGACCGGTTCAAGAACATCAACGACACGCTCGGCCACCAGTTCGGCGACCGGGTGCTGCAGGAAGCCGCCAAGCGCCTGGCGGGCTGCGTGCGCGAGGGCGACATCATCGCCCGCCTCGGCGGAGACGAGTTCGTGCTGCTGGTCGAAGAGCAGGGCGACCCGGCTGCGCTGACCGAGATCGCGCGAAAGCTGCTCGCGGCCGTGTCCGAGCTCCGCAAGATCGACGGGCACGAGCTCAACGTTACGCTGAGCATCGGAATCTGCACCTATCCGGCCGACGCTCGTGACTCGAAGACGCTGCTGTCAGGGGCAGACATCGCCATGTACGGGGCCAAGGATCGGGGCCGCAACGGATTCAGCTTCTATTCCGCCGAGCTGCAATCGCACACGCCGGAGAAGCTCGCGCTGGAGGCCGGCCTGCGGCACGGCCTGGAGCGGGGCGAGTTCCGCGTGTACTACCAGCCCAAGATCGACATGACGACCGGCGCGATCACGGGGGTCGAAGCGCTGCTGCGCTGGCAGCACCCCGAGAAGGGCCTGCTGCTTCCCGAGAAATTCATCCAGCTCGCCGAGGAAACGGGACTGATCGTTCCGATCGGCCTGTGGACCTTGCGCGAGGTGTGCGAGCGCTCCAAGGCCTGGAAGGACGCCGGCCTGCCGCGGATGCCGATTGCGGTCAACCTTTCGGCAATCCAGTTCCGCGAGGAGCAGCTCGTACCCCAGCTCGCGGAAATCCTGAAGTCGACCGGGACAGAAGCCGGCATCCTCGAGCTCGAAATCACCGAAAGCATGGTGATGCGGGATCCGGACCAGGCAGTGAAGCTCATGCGCAATCTGCGCGCGATGGGTGTGCGCCTCACCATCGACGACTTCGGCACCGGGTATTCGTCGCTCGGTTACCTCAAGCTATTTCCGATCAACAACCTGAAGGTGGACAGGAGCTTCGTGCGCGACCTGCCACACTCCAAGGACGACGTCGCCATCACACGCGCGGTCATCGCGATGGCCCACAGCCTGGAGATGAACGTGATCGCCGAGGGCGTCGAACTGCGCGAGCAGCTCGACGTGCTGCGCAAGGAGGGCTGCGACGAATTCCAAGGTTATCTGTGCCGGCCGCCGCTCACGGAGGAGGACCTCATCCGCTTCATCCGGGACGGCGGCACGCGCGGGACGCTGAACTAGCGCGCGCACCCCGAGCCATCAGGGTCGGGGTGCGCGGAGGAACCTGCGGCGACTTTAGGCCGGGACGGGTTCCCTTGGTTTCACTTCGGGGGCGGCGGGCTTCGCGGGCGCGGAGGGCTTGTCTTTGCTATCGTCGGCCGCCTTCTTTCTGCGCGCTTCATCGGCCTGGCGCGCTTTCCAGTACATCTCGTCGAGTTCGTAGCACATAAGGACTCCTTTCGCATCAAGTGACCGGCAAGTCTCCCTTGTCACGCTTGGAGTTGTTGTTCGATTCATGCTACTCCCGCCGCCCGGGAAGTTCAACGGGAACGATCATGAAGCGTCCCCGACACGAAAACCTGTGCTACCGTTACAGGAAAATCAATCCTTTCCGAGCGCAATGAAAGAGAAACCGATTGGCGCTGTCCGGCTCGCCGTGCTTCTCGCCGGCGTGCTCGTTCTCGGCGCCGCTTTCGCGCAGTCCCCGGGGTACCCCGCGAGGCCGATTCGCCTCGTGGCGGGCACCGCCCCCGGCGGTATCACCGACTACCTCGCGCGCATGTCCGCCGAAGGCCTGGCGATCCAGCTCGGAGCGCAGGTCGTGGTCGAGAACAAGGCGGGCGCGACCGGCAATCTCGCGATCGAGCACGTGGCGAAATCGGCCCCCGACGGCCATACGCTGCTCCTCGTCGCCGGCGGAAACGTCGTCATCACGCCATTTCTCTACGGCTCGCTGCCGTTCGATCCGCTGAGCGACATCGTTCCGGTCTTCAACGTCGCCGGCGCGCCGCAGCTTCTGGTCGTGCCCGGGGCGCTCCCGGTGAACGACCTGCGGGAATTCATCGCGCTCGTCAAGGCGCATCCGGGAAAGATGAACTACGCGTCTGCGGGTCCCGGGAGCACCACGCACCTGGCCGCCGATCACTTCGCGCGGCTCGCGGGCGTGCAGATGGTGCACGTTCCCTACAAAGGCACCGGGCCGGCTCTCACCGATCTCGTCGCGGGCCGCGTGCAGATGCTCTCGGTGGGCCTCTCGCCCGTGCAGGCGCACCTGAAGAGCGGCGCGCTCAAGGCGCTCGCGGCGGCCTCCAAGGCGCGTCTTGCCGCTTTGCCCCAGGTGCCGACCTCCGCCGAGGCCGGACTGCCCGGCTACGAGATGACGACCTGGTTTGGAATCTTCGCCCCGAAAGGCACGAGCCACGAGATCGTGCATCTCCTCAATGCAAGAATGCAGGCGGTGATCGACGAGCCGAAGACGAAAAAACGCCTGCTCGATTCGGGCATCGAACCGATCGGCGGGTCGGTGCAGGCGTTCGCGGAGCTGGTGCGCTCGGACACTCGCGCCTGGGAGCGGGTCGTCAGGGCCTCCGGCGTGAAGCTCGACTGAGCTTGTTCCGGAATCGAAGGAGAAGGCGATGAAGATTTGCCATTACAACGAGGGCCTCGCGGGGGCGGTGGTCGGAGAAAAGCTCTATCCGATCGGCGACGCGCTCATGAAAGCGGGCCATCTGAAGGCGGGCCACACCATGCTCGAAGTGATCGAGCGACTTGCGAACGAGCCCGCGGCGATGAAGTTGGCGCGTTTCGCGGCGCAGACCGGGTCCTCCGTCCCGCTCGCGCAGGTGAAACTGCTCGCGCCACTCCTCGATCCGCCTGCGATCTGGGCCGCCGCCGCGAACTACAAGGCGCACCAGGCGGAAATGCGGGAAAAAATGGGCTCGTCTGACCGTTCGGACCTCTCCAAGGACGAGCTGATGGCGGAGTTTTTTCTTAAGCCCGCGTCCTCGATCATCGGCCCGGGCGGGTCCGTGATCCTTCCGAGAATATCCAAGGACGTGGATTTCGAATGCGAACTGTGCGCGGTGATCGGAAAGACGGCACGCCACGTCAGCGAAGACCAGGCGCTCGAGCACGTGTTCGGCTACACGATTTGCTGGGACTTCAGCCAGCGCGATCCCTGGGGGCGGGGCAGGCAGAACACGCGCAACATCCGCAAAGGCTTCGACACCTTCACCGGCCTCGGACCGTGGATCGTGACGCGCGACGAGATCGACGATCCGCAGGACCTCGCGATCCGCGTCGAGCAGAACGGCAAGCTCGCCATGAGCGCGCACACCGGCGACATGATCTGCGGCCTTCGCGAGCACATTCGCTTTCTCTCGGATGTGATGACGCTCAAGCCCGGAGTCCTGATCACGACGGGAACGCCTGCGGGCGTCTCGAAGCTCGCCGACGGCGATCACCTGAGAGGCAGTATCGAGCGCATCGGCGAGATGGAAGTTGCGGTGCGGGCAGAACGCTAGCGCGATTGTCGATGATCCGGCCGCCGGCAATGGCGTAGACTTGCGATCGGCATCCGAGCAAGAAGGCAGAAAGCCTATGCGAACGCGCAAGATCGCCGCCGGAATCCTTTTCGGTCTGTGCGCTGCGTCCGCGTCTGCTCAGATGGGCTATCCGAGCCGCCCGATCCGGATGGTCGTGGACACTTCCCCGGGCGGGCTCACCGATATCCTCGGGCGCGTGGCCGCCGAGGGACTCGCGCAGCAACTGGGCCGGCAGGTCGTGGTCGAGAACAAGGCGGGCGCGTCGGGCAACCTTGCCATCGAGTACATGGTGAAATC
>DATHHZ010000263.1:0-9824 GCA_035316965.1 Burkholderiales bacterium
GATGCCGCCGGGGGCGCTCGCCACGATGTAGCGGATCGGGCGGCTGGGGTAGTCGCTTTGGGCATGGGCTGCGCCCGCGCAGAGCGCGCAAGAAATCGCGAGGAGCAAGTTGTGCGGGCGCATGCGCACCGGAAGTATATAGTCCCGCGCCCGGGGGCGGCGGGATGCTAGAGTTTCGGAATGCCGAGCCTGAAACGCCTCTGCGCGGCGCTCGCGTTCATCGCGGCGCTCCTTCCTCGGGCCGAGGCGCAGCCCGGCGGCAAAGTGATGCGCATCGTCGTGCCCTTCGCAGCGGGCGGCGCGCGCGAGGTGCTCGCCCGCACCTTCTACAGCGAATTGGGCGCGGCGCTGGGGGTAACCGCGATCATCGACAACCGCCCGGGCGCCGGCGGCGCGATCGGCACGGCGAGCGTCGCGAAGGCGGCGCCCGACGGCCAGACGCTCATCTTCGCGGCCTCCAGCCACAACGTCACGGCGCTCCTCGGCGCGAATCCTCCTTACGACCCGATCAGGGACTTTGCGGCCGTCGCCAACATCGGCATGCAGAGCTACGTGCTCATGGCGAGCGTCGCGGTCCCGGCAAGGACGGTCGCCGAGTTCCTCACGTACGCAAAAGCGAATCCCGGCAAGCTCAACTACGCTTCGGCGGGCCACGGCAGCTCGAGCCATCTGGCGATGGCGTACTTCGCGAGCCTCGCGGGCCTGGACATGATGCACATCCCGTTCAAGTCCACCGCGGACGCGAACAACGACGTGCTCGCCGCGCGCTCGCACGCGGCGATCGTGCCCAACGTCGGCGCGATTCCTTTCGTCAAGGACGAGCGCATCCGGCTTCTCGGCGTGACCTCGCAAAGGCGCTCGGCCTTCCTACCCGAGGTGCCGCCCGTCGCCGAGAGCGTTCCCGGATACGGGTTCGATTCGTGGTTCGGGCTGCTCGCGCCGGCGAGGACGCCTAAGCCCGTGATCGCGCGCATCAACGCTGCGGTGGCGAAGCTGCTGCGCGACCCGGTGATCCTCGCGCGGCTCGCAACCCAGGGCGTCGAGCCGCGCCCCTTGAGCCCCGAGGCGTTCGAGCGGCTGATCCGCGAGGACTACGAGGACATGGCGAAGGTTGTAAAGGCGGTCGGGCGCATCGAATGAGCGGGGTCATCGACGTTCATCCGCACGTCATCGCTTCGGACACGAAGCGCTACCCGCTCTCCCCCTTGAGCGGGCGGCAATCGGACTGGTCGCGCGAGCGTCCGGTCGACTTGGAGCGGATGATCGCCGCGATGGACGAGGCGGGCGTCGCGAAAGCGGCGCTGGTGCAGGCCTCGACCTGCTACGGCTACGACAACGCCTACCTCGCCGACGCCGTCGCCGCGCGCCCGGAGCGCTTCACCGGCGTGTTTTCCGTGGATGTCTTGCAGCGCGACGCTCCCGAGCGCATCGACTATTGGATGAGCAAGGGCTTGACCGGCTTGCGCGTATTCGTCGCCGGGCACACGACTGCGAAGAAGGACACGCGCCTCGACGACCGGCGCTCCTATCCCGCCTGGGAATACGCGGGCAAAGCCGGAATCCCCGTGTGCGTGCAATTGCGCGCGGCCGGACTTCCGCAGCTCGTGACGGTCCTCGAGCGCTTTCCGCGCGTGCGCGTCATCCTCGACCACATGGCGAGACCGATGATAGCCGACGGCCCGCCGTATGCCGCCGCGGCGACCCTGTTCTCGCTCGCGCGGTACGGCAACCTCTATCTCAAGTTGACCACGCACAATGTGCGCGAGTCGTACGCGGGCAAGGCCCTGGCGGAGAGTTTCTTCGCGCGCGTGGTCAAGGAATTCGGCGCCTCGCGGATCGCCTGGGGCTCGAATTTCCCCGCCTCCGAGGGCAGCCTGCCGGGCCTCCTCACCGAGGCGCGCTCGGCGCTCGCGGCCCTCCCGAACCGGGACCGCGACTGGATTTTTTTCCGCACGGCGCAATCGCTCTACCCGGCACTCGCCGGGCCGTGAAGAAAAAAGTCTCGCCGGGCCTGCCGCAATGCCTAAAACCAAGTCTATAATCTTGGAGTCCGGGTCTTCGAACCCCAAGAAAAAGGAGGACAGGTGAAAAGCTTGCCGGTTTTTGTGTCGTTCGTTCTTGTCTCGCTCGTCTTTGCAGTCGATGCTCGTGCGCAAACTCCCGCCCAGGGTCCGATACAGATGGCGCAAGCCGCCGGCGGCGCGTCGGAAGGAGCCCTTCCGGCGACGTCGTCAGGCGTCACGTCGACCATAGCAGCCGTGATCGCGGTGGGAGTTGCCGCGGCAGCAGCAGTGGCCACTTCCAATACGACGACAGCCTCGAACCACTAGGCTGGGCGACGCCGCCGCGGTCCGGGCGCGTGCGCGGGTTTTTCCCTAGGAGCTCCCGATGGTCACCCTGAACGTCAACGGCAAACCCATGTCGGTGGACGCCGGTCCGGACACGCCTCTCCTGTGGGTCCTGCGCGACCACCTCGGGATGACCGGCACCAAGTACGGTTGCGGCATGGCGCTGTGCGGTGCGTGCACCGTGCACGTGAACGGCCAGGCCGCGCGATCCTGCTCGACGTCCCTGAGCGCGGCGGCCGGCAAGAGAATCACCACCATCGAAGGTATCGGCCAGACCAAGGAAGGCAGGGTGCTGCAGGAGGCCTGGATCGCGAACGACGTGCCGCAGTGCGGCTACTGCCAGTCGGGCCAGATCATGAGCGCCGCGGCGCTGCTCGCCAAGGTGAAGCGCCCCACCGACGCCGAAATCGAAAGCGCCATGAGCGGGAACGTATGCCGTTGCGGCACCTACAATCGCATCAGCCTCGCGGTCAGGCAGGCGTCGCGGAATCTGAAATGACGCGCCGGGAGAAAGGCATGAACGCATCCGGAATCATCAACCTCAGCCGGCGCGACTTCCTAAAGGCGGGCGCGGGGCTCACTCTCGGGGTCGCCGTGCCGTCGCTCGCGCAAATGGCCGGCCCCGGCCAGGGCGGCGGCAGCGTCGTCGCGGCCGGAACATTCGAGCCCAACGCCTTCGTCCGCATCGGCACGGACAACACGGTCACGGTGATCGTGAAGCACCTCGAGATGGGCCAGGGCACGTATACGGGCCTGCCCACGCTCGTCGCCGAAGAGCTCGACGCCGACTGGGGCCAGATCCGGGTCGAGGGCGCCCCCGCGGACGCAAGCCGCTACAACAATCTTTTCCTCGGAGCGCTGCAGGGTACGGGCGGCAGCACCGCGCTCGCAAATTCGTACGAGCAGATGCGCAAGGCAGGCGCCGCGGCGCGGGCAATGCTGGTCGCAGTGGCGGCCGAGCGCTGGAATGTCGCGCCGGATTCGATCACGATCGCGCGCGGGGCGGTGATGCATTTGCCGTCGAACCGCAGGACGACCTTCGGCCAGCTCGCCGCGAGCGCGGCCAAGCAGCCGGTTCCGAAGGAAGTGCAGCTCAAGGATCCGAAGGATTTCGCCTTGATCGGCCGGCGCGTGACGCGCACCGACAGCCGCGCCAAGTCGAACGGCACCGCGATCTACACCCAGGACGTGAAGCTCCCCGGGATGCTCACGGCGCTGGTCGCGCATCCGCCGCGCTTCGGCGGAAAGCCGAAGTCGTTCGACGCGGCGAAAGCGAAGGCGGTGAAGGGCGTGGTCGACGTGGTGGCGATCCCGCAGGGCGTGGCGGTGCTCGCGCACGATTTCTGGTCCGCGAAAAAGGGCCGCGACGCGCTCGCCGTGGAGTGGGAGGAGTCCGGCGCGTTCAAGCTGGGTTCGGCCGAGATCATGGCCGAGTACAAGAACCTCGCCGCGACGCCCGGCCTGCCCGCGCGGAAGGAAGGCGATCTTCCCGGAGCGTTCGCCCGCGCGGCGAAGACCTTGGAAGCCGCGTACGAGTTTCCCTACCTCGCGCACGCCTGCATGGAGCCGATGAACTGCGTCGTGAAGCTCTCGGCGGACGCCTGCGAGATCTGGAACGGCGAGCAGTTCCAGTCGATCGACCAGCCGGAGGTCGCAGCGGTCCTCGGAATGAAGCCCGAGCAGGTGAAGCTCAACATGCTCTTCGCCGGCGGCAGCTTCGGGCGCCGCGCCAATCCGCACGCGGATTATCTCGTCGAGGCGGTGCAGATCGCGAAAGGGATCGATGGCCGCGCTCCGGTGAAGCTGGTGTGGACGCGAGAGGACGACATGCGCGCCGGCCACTACCGTCCGATGTATTACCACGCGCTGAAAGCGGGGCTGGGCGCTCAAGGGAACATCATTGCCTGGCAGCACCGCATCGTCGGGCAGTCGATCCTGGCCGGCACCGCGTTCGAAGGCATGATGGTGAAGGACGGCATCGACGCGACTTCGGTCGAGGGCGCGGCGAACCTCCCGTATGCCGTTCCCAATCTAGGCGTGGAGCTACACTCGCCCAAGATGGGCGTGCCGGTGCAGTGGTGGCGCTCGGTCGGCTCGACCCATACTGCGTTCTCGACCGAGACCTTCCTGGACGAACTCGCCGCTGCCGCCGGAAAGGATCCCTACCAAGTCCGCCGCACGCTGCTCGCGAAATCCCCGCGGCACAAGACGGTGCTCGAAATGGCGGCGACCGAGGCCGACTGGACCACGCCGCTCGTGTCGGCCAGGGTCGGCGACCGGCGCGGGCGCGGCATCGCCGTGCACGAGTCGTTCAACACGGTGGTCGCGCAGGTGGCGGAAGTCACCGTCAAACGCGACGGATCCTACCGCGTGGACCGCGTCATGTGCGCGGTGGACTGCGGCCTGGCGGTGAACCCGGACGTGGTCCGCGCGCAGATGGAAAGCGGCATCGTCTACGGCCTTACCGCGGCGATGCACGGCGCCATCACGCTGAAGGACGGCGTCGTCGAGCAGTCGAATTTCCACGATTACATGCCGCTGCGCATGAACGAAATGCCGCGGATCGGCGTGTACATCGCGCGCTCGAGCGAGAAACCCACCGGCGTCGGCGAGCCCGCTACGCCTGTCATCGCGCCTGCGGTCGCCAATGCGCTTTTTGCTGCGACTGGAAAACCGATTCGCTCGCTGCCGATCCGAATACAGGCTTAGCCAGATGTAGCCGAAGTGCTACGGCTACACAATTTGAAACAATATAGTCGCCCCGCGCGGTCCGGTACTTTGCTAGCATTTGAATCATCGTCCCGGAGCACGCGATCATGAAGACGCTCATCTCATCCGTGATTTTGCTGGCCGCCGCCGTCGGACCGGCTCATGCCCAGATCTACAAGTGGGTGGACGCGGCAGGCAAGACGCACTACTCCGACACGGCGCCCATGGACGGGAAGAAACCCGGCACGGTGACGGACAGGATCTCCGTCTATGCGCCCGACCCTGCTCTCCTCGCGCGCGCTGCGGCGACTCCCGGGCCGGATCCGGTCCTTTCGGACAAGGTGGACAGGCTGGAACGGCAGCTGCATGCGGAGCGCCTGGCGCGCCCCCAGCAACAGGTCGAGCTTGCCTCCCTGACGCAGGCGTCGCAGTCGATCTATGAGCGCTGCGTTTCGGAGCGGCGCGTGGATTGCGACGCTTACGGCGGAAGCATGCCCTATGTCGGGCCCATCGCGGTGGTCCCGGTCCGGCACCGCCGTCCCATCCGCGTCCGCACCTCATTCACGGCACTGAGCGCCGGAAACGTCGTGGGTCCCGGCATCATGCCCGGAACCTTCAACGGCCCGAACGCGATAACCGCCGGAAACTTCACCTTCCGCTGAGCGTACCCGCCCCGAGGAACCGCGGCGCGGCGAGCTTCGCGCCCCGCAGTGTTATATTGTATCGAGCCAGGGGAGTCATCGCTTGAAGGAGAAGGAAATGAACGGAAGGAGATTGCACGCTGCGGGCGCCGCGGTCGCTGCGGCCGTCATGGTAAGCGGATGCGTCAGCTCGAGCGAGTACGAGAAGCTGGAAGCGGACAAGAATCAGGAGATCGCAGCGCTGCAGAAGCAGCGCGGCGGGCTCCAGGAGCAGGTGCAGGGCCTGCAGTCGCAGCGCTCGGGGCTCGAGCAGCAGAAGACTTCCCTGGAGCAGCAGCAGGCGGACTTGCGCAGGCAGATCGACGCGCTGGAGCAGCAAAAGACGCAATTGCTGACCGCCAGCCAGCAGAACACATCGCAATACGACGCGCTGGTGCGCAACCTCGCCGAGGAGGTCAAGAAAGGCCAGCTCCAGGTGCGGCAGTACAAGGACATGCTCACGGTCGACGTCGCCGAGCAGCTGTTCTTCGATTCCGGCCGGGCGAACCTCAAGGACAGCGGCAAGGAGGTCCTGAAAAAAGTCGGCGAGGCGCTGAAAGGCTACGAGGACAAGGTCATCCGCATCGTCGGCCATACCGACAACGTGCCGATCAGCAAGGCAGCGCAGAAGGTCTTTCCCTCCAACTGGGAGCTGTCGGTCGCGCGCGCGACCAACGTCGTGCATTATCTGCAGGAAGTGGGCATCCCGCCCGAGCGCATGATCGCCTCGGGCCGCGCCGAATATCAGCCGGTCGCCGAGAACGACACCCCCGAAGGGCGGAAGAAGAACCGCCGTATCGAGATCACACTGATCGATAAAAACCTCGTGCAGGAGGCTGGCCCGGGGCGGAAGTGAGCCGGCCGGTCGAGGACGTCCTTTCCGTCACGACGAGACCGGAGCTCCCTAGCCGCCGAGCGGTTTCTGCTCCGCCGCGAGCGCGTAGTACTCCCAGGCCCGCTCCACCACCCTCGGGCTGATCTGATCGCTCACGCTCCCGGCCTCCTCGCGGCTGTAGACGCGGAGGCGCGCTGCATCCCCGCCCGCGGCGGCGAGCATGCGCAGCTGCATGCCGGCGCTCTCCTCCAGCATGCACGCGGCCACGGTGGCCGCGCGCACATCGGGGAGCGCGGTGGTGATGCCGTGGCCGCGCATCATGACGGCGAGGCCCGAGCCCAGCTTGCGCGCGAGCAGATCGCCCAACTCGCGTGTGCGGATGAGGCCGATGCGCTCGTACTCGGGCACGCCTGCGTAAAACGCCCCGCCCTGGTTGTGCACGACGCGATGCGGCTGCCCGATCTGCGTGAGGCACACGCAGGCCGGCGGATGCGCGTGCACGACGCCGCCCACATCGGGTCGGGCGGCGTAGATGCGCGCGTGGATCCAGAGCTCGCTGTTCGGCGTCCCCCTGCCCGAGAGGATCTTGCCTTCGGTGTCCAGAACCAGCAGCGTGCTCGCGCTGGCGAGGCCGGGACTGCGCCGCGTGGGCATGAAGAAGGTGTCCGTGCCCGGGATGCGGGCACTCGCGTGCCCGAACGCGTTGGAGAGACCGAAACGCTCGACGATGAGGTTGGCCAGAGCCACGTCGCGCTTGAGCGTGGGTCCGGCGCCGCGACGGCTCCTCGCGCTACTCATGCCTCACTTCGTTCCGCAAGGCGAGCAGGGCTTCGGCGGCGATCGTCGCGCTCTTTTCGCGTCCGGTGAGCTCGTAGATCGAAGCCCCGGGAGCGAGGGCGCGCTCGAGCCACTGCACCGCGCGGATTTTTCTGAAAATCCAGGCGCTCCGGTAGACCTCCTCCGTCGCGAGAATCGTCCAAGGGAGTTCGTAGTAGCGCGTCTCGTCCGGGAAGGACCGGTTGCCGACCTGCACCGTTTTCGTCGAGGCTTCGCCGCCCAGCGCGGCGGGCGCTTGCGCCGGAAGCTCGCGCAGCCAGTCGCGGTCGAGCGAGCCGAGCCACCAGGCGCCCACGCGATGCAGCGCGAAAAGCGCGAAACCCGAGACCCCCAGGAAATCTTCCTGGGCCTCCGGCCACGCCGGATAGTCCGCCCAGCGCGCCCTGCCGGCGACGACGCGGCTCTTCAGCCAGTCCGCTCCGCGGTCCACCGCGGCGGCGAGCCGCTGCTTCTGCTCGCGGTCGGATTGCAGAGCCGCTTGCTCGTGCAGCGCGAGTATGGCGGCGGCCGTCCCGTAGCTCGAGGCGAACTTTTCCTGCTGCGCGCCCGCGAACAGGGGCCACCCCCCGTCCGCGCCCTGGGCCGAGAGGAGAAACTCGAGCTCGCTCTTGTGGGCCGGGATGCCGTACTGCGCAAAGGTCCATAGCACCCACGATGTGACTCCGAGGTGATTCGGGTGCTTGCCCTGGGGAAACTGGCGCCAGCAGGCGCATTCGGGTCCGGCCACCGAGCGGAAATGCTGCTCGACCAGTTTGACGTCGATCCGGCTCGCGGTGGCCGGATCGTTTTCCCTGAGCGCGACGAGGATCTGGGCGGAGGTCCAGGTCTCGCCGGCGAACTTTCTTTTCCTGTCCAGGCGCCTGTCGAGCACCGCGGCGAGCTGTTTCGCTTTTTCGCGGACGGCCCGGCGCGTTTCTTCCGGAAGCGGCACGACCCGGTTGGAAGTGGATAGCACGCGGTAGGTGCGCCCGGCTGTTTCCGGAAAAATCGCCGCGAAACCGATCCCGAGCACGAGGACGGCAACGAGCGCCGCCACACTGAGCTTGCGCCTGTCGCTCTGACAAACCCAGGCTTCGACGGCTTCGAGTCGCTTCGCCGTGCGCGGGCTCACCTTGCCTACCTGAACGATACCCCGATGCAGCCAGCTCCCGACGGCATCGACCGCTTTCACGGCGTGCAGGCGCAGCTTGTCGACGTAGGGACGCAGCCTGTCTATGTAGGGTTGCAGCTTGTCGACATAGAAACACATTTTGTCGACGTAGGGACGCAGCCGGCCGGCGTGGGACCCCATCGCCTGCGCGTACGCGCGGAGCTTCTTCGCGGCCGGGCTCGTTTTGCCGGTCTGCATGGCTTTCAGATACCGATGAGGAGCTTGCCGACCGTGCCGCCGCTTTCCTGCGCTTCGTGTGCCTTGGCCGTTTCATCGAGCTTGAAGATACGCGCGACTTGGGAGCGGTAGCGCCCCGCTTCGATCGCGGCGTTCAGGTCGCGCGCCGCCGCGCGGTGCGCTTCGCGGGGCATCACGTAGACGAGAATGAAATGCACGCTGATTCCCTGCCGCATCATAGCCGTGAACGGGATTCGCGGCGCGCTTTCGGGCGGACCGGAGGAATAGGTGGAGATCACGCCGTTGGCTTTCAGCACCGCACGGTTGAGCTCGAGGTTCGCCTCGAAGGCGACCTCCACCACGCGGTCGAGACCCAGTCCCCGCGTGAACGCCTTGATTTTCGCAGCGGCGTCCTCCGTCTTGCGGTTGACGACGAGATCGGCACCCGCCTCGCGCGCGATTTTCTCCTGCTCGGGCCGGCTCACGCTGGTGACGACTCGCGCTCCGCCCCATTTCGCTAGCTGGATCGCCGCGTGGCCGACCGCGCCGCCGCCGCCCGCGACGAGCACGGTCTGTCCCTGGATGCCACCGTCCTGGAAAAGGCAGCGGTGCGCGGTCATCCCGGCGATGCCGAGGCAGGCTCCGGTCTCGAAGCTGGCTCCCTCGGGAAGCGTCACCGCATTCTCAGAAGGGATCGCGACGTATTCGGCCGCGGTACCGAAAGCGCGGCCGCGCTGCGCCTCATAGATCCATACGCGCTCGCCTATTCTCGCCTGAGGTACGCCCGCGCCGACCTTGTCGATGACGCCGGCTCCGTCCTGATGCGGAATCACGCGCGGAAACGGCATTTCCGTGCTGCCGTCCCAGCCACCGCGCAATTTCGTGTCGGTCGGATTGATTCCGGAAAAATGCAGCTTCACGCGCACTTCGCCCGGCGCGGGCTGCGGATCGGGCAGCTCGCCGAGCACGAGGACTCTGGACGCCGGCCCTTTGCGCTCGTAATACACCGCCCTCATGCGACTTCCTTATTCGCGTCCGGGCGTTTGTGACGGAAGCCGCGCTCGAAATGCCCCCGGCCTTCGAGATCG
>DATHHZ010000264.1:0-6127 GCA_035316965.1 Burkholderiales bacterium
CCGATGCCAGCCCGTGGCCAACGCCTTGCTCGATTTCTGGCACGCGGACGAGGACGGCGAGTACGACAACCGCGGCTTTCGCTACCGCGGCCACCAGTTCACCGACGCGGAGGGGCGCTATCGTCTGCAAACCATCGTTCCGGCGGAATACCCCGGGCGCACGCGGCATATCCACGTCAAGGTGCAGGCGCCCGGAAAGCGGGTCCTGACCACGCAGCTCTATTTCAGAGACGAGCCCGGCAATCGCCGCGACGGCCTCTACCGCCCGGACCTGGAGATGCGCATGGCCGGCAAAGGCGCCGGCGACGGAAGGTTCGACTTCGTCGTCGAGATCTGAGGCCGCGGACGCAGGATCATTTCCCCGCGACCAGCGGGCAGTTGCCCTCGCTCAGGGGGCGGAACGCCTGCTCCGCCGGAATGCTAGCCACGATCTTGAAATAGTCCCAGTCGCCTTTCGACTCCTCGGGCGATTTCACCTGCAGGAGATACATCGGGTGGATCTTGCGGCCGTCCTCGCGGATGCGCCCCTTGCCGAACAGCGGATCGTCGGTCATCATCGCCTTCATCGCGGCCACCACGGCTTTCCCGTCGCCCGCGCCGCCCGCCTTGTCGACCGCCTTGAGGAAATGCAGCACGGACGCATAGACTCCGGCCTGCATGTCGTTCGGCATCGCGCCGTTGTGCGCGCGCTTGCGGAACCGCTGCGACCACGCGCGCGTGCCCTCGTTCATGTCCCAATAGAACGGGTTCACGGTGAGCGCCCCCTGCGAAGCCTTGAGCCCCAGCGCGGGCACGTTGTTGATGCCGAAAATCAGCGCCACGATGCTCTGCTTGGCCGGCAGCCCGAACTCCGCCGCCTGCTTCATCGAATTGGTGGTATCGCCGCCCGCGACCGCCAAGGCGACCACTTGGGCCCCGGAAGATTGCGCGGCCAGCAAGAAGGACGAAAAATCGGGCGTCGCGATCGGCGTGCGCACGCCCCCTAAGACCTTGCCTCCGTCCTTCACCACCTGATCGGTCGCCTGCCTCTCCAGGTCGTGGCCGAAAGCATAGTCGGCTGTGATGAAGAACCAGGTCCTGCCGCCGCGCTGAACCACGGCTTTGGCGAGCGAGTGCCCGTACGACCAGGTGTCGTAGGTCCAGTGCACGGTGTTGGGCGAGCACTTCGATCCGGTGAGCTCCGCGCTTCCCGCTCCCGAGCCGATCAGCACCTTGTTTTTCTGCCGCACGATCTCGTTCACCGCGAGCGCGACGGCCGAGTTCGGAATATCCACGATGAGGTCGACCCCGTCCTGGTCGAGCCACTTGCGCGCAATTACCGATCCCACGTCGGGCTTGTTCTGATGGTCGGCGAAAACCACGTCGATCCTGCGTCCGGCGGCCTTGGCGCCGTAGTCCTCGACCGCCATCTGCGCGGCGAGCACCGAGCCGCGTCCCTGAAAGTCCGCGTATACGCTCGATTGGTCGTTGAGCACGGCGATGCGGATCGGCTGGTCTTGCGCGGCGACGGTGCCGGCCAAGGCCAGCGATGCAAGAACGGCTGCTTGGACCCGTGTCATGGTTGGACTCCTTATTGGCTAGCAACGATGATTTCGCGGGCCGGACGATCGGCGTGTAGTTCCTCGACCAAGACCGCGCGCCGCTCGAGCACCGCCCGCTGGTTGATGTAGCCCTTGTCGGTGATCTCGTTCGCGTCGATCGAGGGCGGCTCGGCCATGACGAGAGCGCGCACCGGATGCGTCGAGCTGCCGTCGCCCGTCTCGGAGGCGAGCTTTTTCAGCGCGGTGCGCAGGTGCTCGCGCACGCCCGCGTCATCGAGTCCGCGCGCTCTCACCGCCGCGGCGTTCAGGAATACGAGCGCGCCGACCTCGCTCCGTTCGTGGCCGGTGATCACCGCGTCCTGAATCAGCGGATCCCCGGCCGCAATCAGCTTCAGACGCGTCGCGCCGACGTGCACCCACGTGCCCGTCGACAGTTTGAAATCCTCGGCAATGCGCCCGTCGAACGCGAGCCCTTGCTCGGGTTTTGCCGGATCGGCGAACCTCAATGCGTCGCCGATGCGGTAGTAGCCCTCCTCGTCGAACGCGGCCTTCGTGAGATCGTCGCGGCCCCAGTAGCCGGGCGTGACGTTCGGGCCTTTCACGCGCACTTCGAGCTTTCCTGCGGCGGGCAGCAGCTTCAGCTCGCACCCGGGCACCGGCAGCCCGATGATGCCCGCGCGATCGACCGCGTAGTGCACACCCGTCGCCATCGGCGCCGTTTCGGTCGAGCCCCACGCGGAAATGAGCGGGACCTGCGCGCCGCGCTCGGCGACGGCGAGCTGCTGCATGCGCTCCCACAGGTTCTGCGGGAGCGATGCTCCTGCGTATACCATGCAGTCGAGGTCGCGGAAAAAACTGCGCCGGAGCGCCGCGTCCTTCTCGAGGAAGGGCATGAGCAGGTCGAAGCCGCGGGGCACGTTGAAGTAGATCGTCGGCGAGACGTCCCTCAAGTTCCCCGCCGTGACTTCGATGAGACCGGGAGCGGGCTTGCCGCCGTCGATATAGAACGTGCCGCCGTTCCTCAGCATCATGCCGAAATTGTTGTTGCCGCCGAAGGTGTGGTTCCACGGGAGCCAGTCGACCAGCACGTGCGGCCGGTCCTCGAGGAACGGCCAGACGACCGCATACTGCTCCTGGTTGACCGTGAGCATGCGCTGGGTGTTGATCACGCCCTTGGGGGTTCCGGTCGAACCGGAAGTGAAAAGTATCTTCGCTACGGTCCCGGGTCCGATGCCGGCGAAGGCTTCGTCCACCTTGGAGCTCGCTTTCTCGGGAAGCAGCTCGTCGATCGACGTAGGCCTCGCGCCGACCGCGGCAAGCGCAGGCGCGAACTTCGCGGGATCGGCGGTCCACACCAGCCCCGGACGCAACAGGTCGAAGATGGCTTTGAGCTTGGCGAAATCCTTCGACATCAGCGAGTAAGCGGGCGAGACGGGCGCGACCGGAACGCCGACATGCATCGCGCCCAGCGCAAGAAGCGCGTGGTCCACGGAGTTGTCCGAGAGGATCACCACCGGCCGCGAGCCATCGAGCCCCCGGTCGAGCAATCCCTGGCCGACGCGGCGCACCAGCCCGAGCGCCTCGCGGTAGCCGAGCTTCCTCCAGGCACCGTCCCTGCGCTCGGCGAGGAAGGTCCGCTCCGGTTTCTCGCGGGCCCAGCGCTCGAGCCACTCGCCGACCGCGCGCGCGTGCCCGCCCAGCTTCAGGGGCGAGCGCAGGATCACCGCGCCGTCGGCGCGCCGCTCGATCTGGACCCTGGCCGGCGCAAAGCGCAGGCTCGGCTGGAGCGCTTTTCCCATGGGCCTCCTCGTGGCGCCCTTCGCTTTGGCTTCGCGAAAACGCGAAGAACCGATATCCTACGGGAAAACCAGGAGGACTCCCGTGACTGACGCAGTGATCGTATCCACCGCCCGCACGCCTTTGTGCAAGTCCTGGCGCGGCGCGTTCAACATGACCCACGGGGCGAAGCTCGGCGGCCACGCCGCGAAGCACGCGATGGAGCGCGCCGGAGTCGATCCGGCCGAGGTCGAGGACGTCATCATGGGCTGCGCCCATCCGGAAGGCGCGACCGGCCACAACATCGCGCGGCAGATCGCGATCCGGGCAGGTTGTCCGGTCACTACCGCGGGAGTAACCGTGAACCGCTACTGCTCCTCGGGCTTGCAGACCATCGCCATCGCCGCGCAGCGCGTGATGGTGGACAAGGTCCCGGTCGTCGTCGCGGGCGGGGTCGAGTCCATCTCCTGCGTGCAGAACGAAATGAACAAGCACATGGCGCACGACGAGTGGCTCGAGCGGCACAAGCCGGCCATCTACATGCCGATGCTGCAGACCGCGGAAGTCGTCGCCAAGCGCTACGACATCAGCCGCGAGCGCCAGGACGAGTTCGGGGTGCAGAGCCAGCAGCGCGCCGCCGCCGCGCGTTCAGCGGGCCGATTCGACGCGGAAATCTTCCCCCTGACGGTGAGAATGCAAAAGGCCGACAAGGAGACGGGGAAAAGCTGGGTCGAGGAGGTCACGGCGAAGCAGGACGAAGGCATCCGTTCCGACACGACGCTCGACGGCGTCTCCAAGATCAAGCCGGCGATCGAAGGCGGCACGATCGCGGCCGGAAACGCGAGCCAGTTCTCCGACGGCGCCTCCGCCTGCGTCGTAATGGACGCGAAGCTCGCCGAAAAGCGCAACTTGAAACCGCTCGGGATTTTCCGCGGCTTCGCGGTAGCCGGCTGCGAGCCGGACGAAATGGGCATCGGCCCGGTGTTCGCCGTGCCGCGATTGCTTGCGCGCACCGGGCTGAAAATGGAAGACGTTGGTCTGTGGGAATTGAACGAGGCGTTCGCGGTGCAGGTGATCTACTGCCGCGACCGGCTCGGCATCCCGAACGAGCGGCTGAACGTCAACGGCGGCGCGATCGCCCTCGGTCACCCCTACGGCATGACGGGCGCGCGCCTCACCGGCCATGCGCTCATCGAAGGCAAGCGGCGCGGCGCGAAGCACGTCCTCGTCACCGTGTGCATCGGCGGCGGCATGGGCGCGGCGGGTCTTTTCGAGGTGGTTTGACGCCGAAGGGCGTCAAACCATCCCCGCGCACGCGGGGATCCAGCCACTTGCTGGAAATCGCGGCAGTGTAAAATCCGCATTCCGAAAAGAGAGGAACCCATGCCGCTGTCCGAAGCCGAACGCAAGAAATGCGTCGAAACGCTGCTGAACGCCGAGAAGGAGAAAAAGCAGGCGGTGCAGCTCTCGGTCACCTACCCGCACATCACCATCGAGGATTCCTACGCCATTTCGACCGCGGTTGCACAGCACAAGATCAAGGCGGGCGCGAGGCTCATCGGCCACAAGGTCGGGCTCACGTCGAAGGCGATGCAGGCCTCCTCGCAGATCAGCGAGCCAGACTACGGACATCTCCTGGATTACATGATGATTGCCGACGGCGCGAAAGTGCCGCACTCGAACTACTGTGTCCCGCGCGTCGAGGTCGAGCTCGCCTTCGTTCTCGGGAAACCCCTGAAGGGTCCCGGAATCGGGCTCGCGGACGTGCTGCGCGCGACCGAGTACGTGGTCCCTGCGATGGAGATCGTCGACGCGCGCATAGTGAACCCGCGCAAGATCTTCGACACCGTCGCCGACAACGGCGCGGCGGCGGGAATCGTCGTCGGCGGGCGCCCGATCGGGCCGATGGAAATGGACCTGCGCTGGGCCGGCGGAATCATGTACCGCAACTCCGAGATCGAGGAGACGGGCCTCGCGGCGGGCGTGCTCGGCCATCCGGCGCTCGGCGTGGCGTGGCTCGCGAACAAGCTCGGGCAGCACGGAGTCGCGCTCGAGACGGGCCACCTCGTCCTCGCCGGGTCGTTTACGCGCGTCGTGTTCGCGAACAAGGGCGACACCTTGCACGGGGACTTCGGGCCCTTGGGCGGGATCGCAGTGCAGTTCGTCTAGGGGAGCCACGCCCATGACCGGAATCGGCTTTCGCATCCTTCCCATCCCGAAGCGTCCCGACAAGAAGCTCGTCACCGAGCTCGGGCGAATGGTGACGCCGCACCTCTCCGACAGCATGCAGCGTCTGTACGCGGGCGGTCCGCAGCTTCGGCCCATGCACAACGGCGCGAAGCTCTGCGGCCCCGCGTTCACGGTGCGCACCGCGCCGGGAGACAACCTGCTCATCCACAAGGCGATCGATACCGCCGAGCCGGGCGACGTGATCGTCGTGGACGGCGGCGGATTCAACGACTACGCGCTGATCGGCGAGCTGATGTCGGCGCGCGCAGAGCAGCGCGGCGTCGCCGGCATGGTGATCTGGGGGGCGATCCGCGACTCGGCCGAGCTAAAGGCAGGAAGCTTTCCCGTCTACGCGAGCGGCGTCACCCACCGCGGCCCCTACAAGAACGGTCCGGGCGAGATCAACGTGCCCATCGCCATCGGCGGCATGCCGGTGAATCCCGGAGACATCATCGTCGGCGACTCGGACGGCCTGGTCGCCGTCCCGCAGGAGCAGGCGGAAGAAATTCTCGCTTCGGCGAAGTCCATCCTCATGAAGGAAGAGGGCTCGATGAAGCAGATCCGCGCCGGCACGGTGGACC
>DATHHZ010000265.1:0-7042 GCA_035316965.1 Burkholderiales bacterium
TCTGCGTCCACCGCGCACGACATCACCTTCGCGATCGGTCCCGCGGGCACCGGCAAGACCTATCTCGCCGTGGCGTGCGCGGTGGACGCGCTGGAGCGCGATGCCGTGAAGCGCATCGTGCTGGTGCGGCCCGCGGTCGAGGCGGGCGAACGCCTGGGATTCCTGCCCGGCGACCTTGCGCAAAAGGTCGATCCGTACCTGCGGCCGCTCTACGACGCGCTCTACGACCTGCTGGGTTTCGACAAAGCCGGCAAGCTCTTCGAGCGCGGCGCGATCGAACTCGCGCCGCTCGCCTACATGCGCGGCCGCACGCTGAACCACTCGTTCGTCATTCTCGACGAGGCTCAGAACACCACCCCCGAGCAGATGAAAATGTTCCTCACGCGCATCGGCTTCGGCTCGAAGGCGGTGGTGACCGGTGATATCACGCAGATCGACCTCGCGCGCGGGCAGAAGAGCGGCATGGTGGCGGTCCAGAAGATCCTGGCTCAGGTGCGGGGTATCGCGTTCACCGCGTTCAAGAGCGAAGACGTCGTCCGCCATCCTCTGGTGCAACGCATCGTGGATGCCTACGAACGTCACGGGGACGAGTAATCGCCGTGCCGTCCCGCGGCTGGTCCGACGCCGCACCGCGAGCACGACCGCGTCGCCGGCGAAAACCGCGCCTCACGCTCCATCTTCAGGTCGCCTCTCGCGCCGCCCCCGTCCCTGCTTTGGCCCGGGTCCGCCGCTGGGCGCGCGGGGCGCTCAAAGGCTCGGCCGAGATCACCGTGCGGATTGTCGGAACGGCCGAGGCTCGGATTCTCAACCGTCGCTATCGCGATCGCGACTACGCGGCCAACGTGCTGAGCTTCCCCTACACCCTGCGACGCGGCTTGGTGCAGGGCGACATCGTCCTTTGTGCCCCGGTGATCGCCCGCGAAGCGCTCGCGCAAGGCAAGACGGTGGAAGCGCATCTTGCGCACCTGACGGTTCACGCGCTACTGCACCTGCAGGGCCACGATCACTTCCGGCGGCGCGACACCGCGCGCATGGAAGCGCTGGAAAAGAAGCTCCTCGCCAAACTCGGTTATCCTGATCCCTACGACGATTCCGGGTGACGAATCCCCGGGTTGGGTAAAACTGGCCTCGTGGCGCCAGCCCGCTCCAAACATGGACGAATCGAACAAACCTTCGTTGCTTGAACGGCTTTCCGCGCTGCTCATGCGCGAGCCGGAGGACCGCGAGCAGCTGCTCAAGCTGCTGCACTCCGCCTTCGAGAGAAATCTCCTCGACGGCGACGCCCTGTCGATGATCGAAGGAGCGCTGCAGGTCTCCGAGATGCAGGTGCGCGACATCATGGTGCCGCGCGCGCAGATGGACATGATCGACGTCAGCGAGACCCCCGACAAGTTCATCCCGCACGTGATCGCCACGGCACACTCGCGCTTCCCGGTCATCGACAAGAATCGCGACGACGTCATCGGCGTCCTGCTTGCCAAGGACCTGCTGCGCTACTACGCCGGGGAGGAAGAGTTCAAGGTGCGCGACATGCTCAGGCCCGCAGTCTTCGTGCCCGAGTCCAAGCGCTTGAACGTGCTGCTGCGCGAATTTCGCGCGAACCGCAACCACATGGCGATCGTGGTCGACGAGTACGGCGGCGTGGCGGGTCTGGTGACCATCGAGGACGTGCTCGAGCAGATCGTCGGCGAGATCGAGGACGAATACGACTTCGACGATTCGGAGGACAACATCGTGCGCGAGCAGGGCGGCCACTACCGCGTCAAGGCGCAGACCGAAATCGCCGATTTCAACAAGGCCTTCGGAACGAATTTTTCGGATACCGACTTCGACACCGTCGGCGGGCTGGTGCTGCACCGCTTCGGGCGCCTTCCCAAGCGCGGTGAGGCGATCACTATTGGCGGCATGCGCGTCCAGGTGCTTCGCGCCGACAGCCGCAGGCTGCACGTCCTTCAGGTGCACCGGCTGCCAGGCAAGGCTTGAGGGCTCTCCTGCAATCGCCGCACGCCGCGATCGCCGCGGCTCTGGTCGCGGGCGCGTTGACCGTCGCGGGCTACGCTCCTCTCGCGGTATTCCCGCTGCCGTTCCTCACTCTCGCGGGCCTGCTTCTCCTGTGGCGGAGTGCGGCGACGCCGCGCGCTGCGTTCCGGATGGGTTTCGCTTTCGGTGCCGGCGTGTTCGGCGTCGGTGTCTCCTGGGTCTACGTCAGCCTGCACGACTTCGGAATGATGCCGGCCCCGCTTGCCGCGATGGGCACGCTGGCGTTCTGCGCGATCCTTGCGCTGTATCCGGCCGCCGCGGGCTGGTGCCTTGCGCGGCTGCAGATCGGTCGCCTCGCCTCCGCCCTGTTCGCGTTCCCCGCCCTGTGGACACTCTTTGAGTGGCTCCGCGGCTGGATCTTTACCGGCGTTTCCTGGCTCGCCCTCGGCTACAGCCAGGTCGACTCGCCGCTCGCCGGTTTTGCTCCCGTCGTGGGAACATACGGCGTCTCGTTCGTGACCGCCCTCTGTGCCGGGCTTCTGGTCGTCGTGGTTACCGGCTCCGGCAAGGCGCGTCTCGCCGGCGGCGTCGCGCTCGTGTTTGCCTTTGGCCTCGGCCAGCTGCTCATGCAGATGAACTGGGCCTCTCCCCAGGGCGCCCCCCTCAAGGTTGCGCTCCTCCAGGGAAACATCCCCCAGGATCTCAAGTTCCAGGCGGATCGATACGCCGCGACGCTGGCGATCTACAAGCGGCTGGTCGAAGCGAGTGAGGGTCAGCTCATCGTCCTTCCCGAAACCGCCATTCCGCGGTTTCTCGACGCCGTCGATCCCGGCTACCTGAGAGACATCGCGCGAATCGCGGTCGAGCGCCGTGCCGACGTCCTCATAGGCGTGCCCATCCGGGACCCGGACGGACGCTACTTCAACAGCGTGATCAGTGTGGGCACCTCGCCTTCGCAACGCTACGACAAATCGCATCTTGTTCCCTTTGGCGAGTTCGTGCCCCCAGGTTTCAGCTGGATTGTGAAGACCTTCGCGATTCCGCTCACGGATTTCTCCCTGGGTCCGGAAAATCCGAAGCCGCTCGCGCTCGCCGGGCAGCTCGTCGCACCGAACGTCTGCTGGGAGGACGCCTTCGGTGAGGAGATCATCCGTCAGCTCCCTCAGGCGACGCTGCTGGCGAACGTGTCGAACGTCGCCTGGTTCGGCGACTCGCTTGCCCCGGCCCAGCACCTGCAGATCTCCCGCATGCGCGCGCTCGAGACGGGACGCACCATGCTGCGCGCGACCAATACCGGAGTGACCGCGATCATCGATCCACGCGGCAGGGTCGTTGCGAGGCTGCCGCAGTTTACCGAGGGCATCCTCACGGGCGAAGTGCAGGGCTACATCGGGGCTTCGCCTTACGTCAAATTAGGCAACACCCCGATCGTCCTCGCGTGTGTCGTGCTGCTTGGAGCGCTCGTATTCACGCGCCGCCGCGTTGGTCGGGTCGGAGAAAGCCGGTAGAATCCTTCGCTGTCATCGCGCGCCCATGCTGACATTCCAGGATCTGATTCTCAAGCTGCAGAGTTACTGGGGCAGCAAGGGCTGTGCCCTGCTGCAGCCCTACGACATGGAAATGGGCGCGGGAACGTTTCACACGGCGACCTTTTTGCGTGCAATAGGCCCGGAGCCCTGGAAGGCGGCCTACGTGCAACCTTCCCGGCGACCCAAGGACGGGCGCTACGGCGACAACCCCAACCGCCTGCAGCACTACTACCAGTATCAGGTTGTGCTGAAACCTTCGCCCGACGATCTGCAGGATTTATATCTGGGCTCGCTCAAAGCGCTCGGCATCGACCTGCGCAAGAACGACGTTCGTTTTGTCGAAGACGACTGGGAATCCCCTACCCTCGGTGCCTGGGGTTTGGGCTGGGAAGTGTGGTTGAACGGGATGGAGATCACGCAGTTCACCTACTTCCAGCAGGTCGGCGGCCTCGACTGCAGGCCGGTTCTGGGCGAGCTCACTTACGGTCTTGAGCGCCTCGCGATGTACCTGCAAGGCAAGGAAAGCGTTTTCGATCTCACATGGGTGGACGGCATCACCTACGGCGACGTCTACCACCAGAACGAGGTCGAGCAGTCGAAGTACAACTTCGAGCTGAGTGACGCCAGCTGGCTGCTGTCGCAGTTCAACGACTTCGAATCGCAGGCGAAGCGTTTGATCGAAGCGGGATTGCCTCTGCCCGGCTACGAGATGGTGATGAAGTGCTCGCACACCTTCAACCTCCTCGACGCGCGGGGTGCGATTTCAGTCACTGAACGCGCCGCCTACATTGCACGCGTGCGCGCGCTTGCGAAACTCGTTGCGCAGGCTTATTACGATTCACGCGAGAAGCTCGGGTTCCCGATGCTGAAACCGGTGCAAGCGGCGAAAAAGAAGGCCAGGGGGTGAACGACCATGGCGAAGAGTAAGAGGGGGAAAACCCCGCAAGCGGAAAGCCTGCTCGTCGAGCTGCTCACCGAGGAACTACCACCGAAGTCTTTGGCGCACTTGGGCCGTGCATTCGAAGAAGGCATTTACGATGGCCTGGTCTTGAGAGGGCTGCTCATAGCGCCATCTCGCCATCCAAAAGCTCTCGCGACCCCACGACGCCTGGCTGTGCAGGTACCCAACGTGCTCGACATGGCAAGCGATCAGCCTCGCGATTTCACGGGACCATCCGTCAAGGCCCCACCGGAGGCCGTTGCAGGTTTCGCGAAAAAACATGGCACAGATGTAAAGGCGCTCGAGCAGCGAGATACCCCGAAGGGGAGGGTTTTCGTAGCCAACGTAACCTTGAAGGGTGCAGCACTAGACGCCGTGCTCGCCGAAATTGTGGTTGAGGCTCTCAAAAAGCTGCCGATTCCTAAAATCATGCGGTGGGGTACCAGTGATGCGCAGTTCGTGCGCCCTGTGCACGGGCTCGTGATGCTCCATGGCTCGCGCATCGTTCCAGGAAGGGTGCTTGGACTGGAGTCTGGCAATCGAACCCGCGGCCACCGCTTCATGGGCTCCATCGAGATCGTGCTTGGCAACGCGGACACATACGAGAAGAAACTTCTAGATGAAGGCAAGGTCCTGGTCGATTTCGAGAAAAGGAAATCGGAAGTCGACCGACAATTACAGGCCGAGGCGAAGAAGCAGAACGCAAGTCTGGGCGAATATCAGGTGCTGCTCGACGAGGTTGCGGCGCTGGTCGAGCACCCGACCGTCTACGTCGGCGAATTCGACAAAGCCTTCCTGGAAGTACCGCAGGAATGTCTGACCCTCACCATGCGGCAAAACCAGAAGTACTTCCCGCTTTTTGACACGGGCGGAAAGCTGTTGCCGAAATTCCTGATCGTCTCCAACATGAAAGTCGACGACCCGCGCCATATCGTCACCGGCAATCAACGCGTGGTGCGGCCGAGGCTCGAAGATGCGCGCTTCTTCTTCAACCAGGACCGAAAACAGCGGCTGCAGGAACGCATCCCGCACCTGGCGAAGGTCGTCTATCACAGCAAGCTTGGCAGTCAGCTGGACCGCGTGCAGCGCATCAAGCTCCTGGCGGGGAAGATTGCACGGCAGCTCGGTGCCGACGCGCTGCAAGCCGAGCGTGCGGCCGAGCTAGGGAAGGCGGATCTGCTCACGGGCATGGTGGGCGAGTTCCCGGAACTCCAAGGGATCATGGGGCGCTACTACGCACTGCACGACGGCGAGTCACGTGAAGTCGCCGATGCGATCGAGCAGCATTACCGCCCGCGCTTTTCCGGCGACAAACTTCCCGAAACGCCGATCGCCGGTGCCGTGGCACTCGCTGACAAACTCGACACGCTCGCCGGGCTGTTCAGCATCGGCGAGCAGCCAACCGGAGACAAGGATCCGTTCGGACTTCGCCGCGCGGCTCTCGGGGTCCTCAGAATTATTATTGAAAATCAGCTTCCCTTGTCACTCTGGGATCTCGTAAACGCGGCTTTCGAACCCTTCAAAGGCAAGGCGCAAACGGATCTTCAGATGTTTTTCACAGAACGCATGCGCAGCTATTTTCTTGAGCGCGGCTATTCCGCGAACGAGGTCGAGGCGGTTCTCAGTCTGAACCCGGTTGCGATAGCCCTCATCCCTAAGCAGCTTGAGGCTGTTCGAGCGTTTTCCGCGCTTCCCGAAGCAGCCAGTCTTGCCGCCGCAAACAAGCGAATCGCCAACATACTGCGACAGGCGGAAAGCAAGGGTGAGTCATTTGTTGATGCCGACGTTTCAGCACTCAAGGAGCCCGCCGAAATCTCGCTTTTTGAGGCCTTGCAGGCGGCATCCCGTTCGGCGAAGCCGCTATTCGACTCCGGGGATTTCGCGGGATATCTGAAGACCTTTGCGTCGTTGAAGAGTCCCGTGGATTCGTTCTTCGATACAGTCATGGTTATGGCCGACGACAAGAAGCTTCGCGAGAATAGGCTTGCGCTGCTCACCGATATGCGGAAGGCGATGAATCGGTTCTCCGATATCTCCAAGCTCGCGACATGAAACTCATCATCCTCGACCGCGACGGCGTGATCAACCACGACAGCGACGAGTTTATCAAGCATCCCGACGAGTGGAGGCCGATCCCCGGGAGCCTCGAAGCGATCGCCCGCCTGACGCAGTCCGGGTGGCGCGTCGTGGTCGCCACGAACCAATCGGGGATCGGCCGCGGTTTCATGGACATGGCAAGCCTGAATGCCATCAACTCCAAGATGCACAAGGCGGTGAACCAGGCGGGCGGACGCATCGAGGCGGTGTTCTATTGCCCCGACACGGCCGAATCTCAGTCGCCCTGCCGCAAGCCCAGTCCGGGAATGTTCTTCGCCATCGCCGAGCGCCTCAACGTCGCGCTCGATCGGGCGCCCTGCGTGGGCGACAGCCTGCGCGACCTCCAGGCAGCGGCCGTGGTTGGCGCCCATCCTATCCTGGTGCTCACCGGCAAAGGCGGAAAGACTCGATCTGCCGGAAAGCTTCCGGAAGGGACCGCCGTTTATCCGGATCTGGCCGCGGTGGCGCACGCGCTGTGTCAATGATCTTTCTGCGC
>DATHHZ010000266.1:0-2579 GCA_035316965.1 Burkholderiales bacterium
CTTGATTCGAAGATCGACCGACAGGACGAACATACCGACTCCTTTGCTATGGGCGCTTGGACGCGAGGCGAATTCGTGCCGGAATCATAAGCGAAAAAGACTCCGCGACCCGGCCTGAACCTCGTTCACTGCCTCTCCCTAGGGCTTGACGATCCGCTCCCCGCCGTCCTCGTTTTTCAATCGCAGCGAGCTGGCCGTGCCCCACGCCCCCAGCTGCACGTAGGTGTCCTTCGTGCCCGTGGGGCCGACGAGCGCCAGTCCCGCGCTCTGCTCCGACGCGCTGATCTTGACCGACGGGCGCCCGCGCTCGGTGATCAGCCGCAGGAGCACGGTTTCGGCGGAAGGCTCGCCGTTTTTCTGCACGCTCGCGGGAAGCACGCTGATGCTCGCCCGGACCCGGCCTTGCTCGTCGACGATTTCGAGCGCGCGCGCCCGCAGCACCGGCGCTGTGCCTTGTGCGAGGGCCGGATGCAGCTGCGCGAGCGTGACGATCAGAAGCGCGAGGTTCATCAGGGTCAGGGCGACGACAAGCCGCTGGGTCTTCATGGCGTTCCTCCTGTGCCGTGGGCGAAGGCGCTCACCTCGGCCCGGTATACCTCAGAATCCACAACCCCTGGTTCTTCTCCGTGACGTAGATATACCCGCGCGCATCCACCAGCACGTCCTCGGCCTGCGCGACCAGTTTGGTGGGCAGCGTCCCGTAGCGCTTCCTCGGGTCGGGCGGGATGAAGTAGCCGACTTCGCGCGGCGCTCGTGCGTCCGAGATGTCGACGATGCGCAGGCCCGCGTTGAAGTAGGTGAGATACACGAGCTTGTCCGAGCGCTCGACGAATTTGTTGTGGTAGAGCTGGTTCAGGTTGTGCGGGCCGAAGCGTCCGCCTTTTTCGCAGAAATTCTTGTAAGGCGAACCGGCGGGAGGCATCGGCAGCGGGAACATGGAGAGCAGGGTCGGTTTCGCCGGATCGGCGATGTCGACCAGCGACGCGTGGTTGAGCGGCTCCTTGCAGTCCTCGCGGATCGCCTCGGAGTTGACCACCGCGAGCTTGCGCGAGGGCAAGGGCAGCGCGCTGTGCGCTCCGATGAAGCCCAGGAATGGTGGCGTGAAGGGGAGCTGGCCGACGAGCTTGGGATGCGCGACGTCCGCGATGTCGAGGATGACGAGGCCCGCCGCTCCGTAGGGAATGTAGACGAGCGAACTTTCGACGTGCGGCGGCCCGTGCACCGAGACATCGCGCTGCGGCTTCTCGCCGCCCGCCGTGTGCTGTCCCGGCACCCACCAGCGGCCCGCCTCGACCGGTTTCGCGGGGTTGCCGATGTCCACGATCACGTAGATGTTGCCGCTATAGCCCGGCATTCCCGCCGCGAGGTGCATGTAGCGCCCGCCCGCATAGGAATTGCGATGGGTGCCGGTGCCGCCGGTCTTGTACTGGCCGAGAAGCTTCGGGTGCAGCGGATCGGCGAGGCTCCAGATGAGGACGCCCTCGTCATTGGGCTGCGACGCATCTTCGCCCCAGCCCTGGCCGATTTTTTCGAGCGCGGTGATCATCTTGTCGCCGCCGATCTCCATCTGGATCGTCCAGGTGTTCGCCGGGCCGGGAATGAAGTTCGCGACGCCGGGCTTCGCCGGATCGGTGACATCGAGCACGGTCCAGCCGCGGTGCCACAAGTGGCCCGCGTAGAGATACCAGCGGCCGTTCCGCTCCTGGATGGAAAGCTTGAACGGCGGCCGGCCGTCCACCTCGCTGTAGCCGACCACGCTGACGTTGCTCGTCATCGCGCCCGGCGGGATCTGGGCGAGGGCGGAGCCGGATTGCGTCGCGGCGACAAGGCAGGCGAGAGCGAGCAGGGCAGGCAACACATTGCGCATGGCATTTCCTTTCGATGAACGGCCTTCGATTCAAGCTCCGCAGCGGGGCGATTGACGACCGTCTCGCCGGGTTCGGTTCAACATGCTACCGAAGCGGTAACATGTGCGCTATGGCCTCCAAACCGAAGATGGGCTGCTCGCCGAACGGCCCGTACTACCTCCTGAACGACATGGAAGTCAGGCCGGTGCCGAATCTGCGCCGCGCGTCCGGCGAAGCCTGCGCGAACGTGCGCGCGGTGGCGCTGTGCCGCTGCGGCGCCTCGAAGAACAAACCCTTCTGCGACGGGACGCACAGCGTGATCGGCTTCAAGGACACGAAGACCGCGGATCCGAGCAAGGACATCCGCGATAGCTACGCCGGCAAGCGCATCACGATTCTCGACAATCGCTCGATCTGCTCGCACGCGGGGGTTTGCACCGACGAGCTAAAAGCCGTGTTCCGCTACCACGACGACCCCCGGATAGCTCCTGACGCCGCCGGCGTGGAGGAGATTATCGCGACGATCAGGAAGTGCCCTTCCGGAGCGCTCAGCTACGCGATCGACGGCGTCGAAGCCGAGCCCCAGCAGCGCCCGCCGATGGTCACCGTGACCGACAACGGGCCTTATGCGATCGCAGGCGGCATCGAGCTGATGGGCGTGAAGTTCGGGCAGGGCGCCTCGACCGAGCACTACACGCTGTGCCGCTGCGGTGTGTCGAAGAACAAGCCCTT
>DATHHZ010000267.1:0-2597 GCA_035316965.1 Burkholderiales bacterium
GGCTTGATGTCCCGATGCACGACCTGGTGCTGGTGGGCGTAAGCGAGACCCTCTCCGACCTGTGCGGCGATGTCGACCGACTGCACGACTGGCAGGGATTGCCCCTGGGCGAGCAGTTCGCGCAGTTCGCGGCCCTCGATGTACTCCATCGCCATATACACCAAGTGCCCGCTCTTTCCGATGTCGTAGATGATGATGATGTTCGGATGGTTGAGGCTGCCCGCTGCTTTGGCCTCGGTGTAGAAGCGCGCCTCGTACTCCGCCATGCCCTCGTGCCCGGCCTCCTCCGTGTTGATGGTCTTGATCGCCAAGATGCGGTTGAGCATGGGATCGTTCGCGCGATACACCACGCCCATCGCGCCTTTGCCCAGCTCGGCGACGATCTCGTAGCGGCCCAGCAGCCAGGGCTCGGTCATGGTCGGGCTATTTCTTCGGCTTCACGCTGCGGAATGCGGGACCCCAGATCGGGTGTCCGGTCTCGTCGTCCCGGAGGTCGAATGAGGAATCGACCTCCAGCGCCATTCTGAATTCGTCGCGGCACTGCTGAATCCGGCCGGAGGCGCAATGGATAAATGCAAGGTATTTGTGGGCGCTCGCCCGATTGGACGTGCCGCGCAGGCCGGCGTCGAGGCTCAGCTGCAGCAGTCTCGCGGCGTAGACGTGCTCGCCGTCCTCGAAGGCTCTTATTCCGAATCCAAGATCCGTCTCGCCCTTGTTCGAGAACGTCCCGCATCCGGCCATCACCAGGCAAACGAGCAATGACGCGAGAGAGCGATAAACAGCCATAGCTCCTTTAGCGGCGGAATCGGTGCGTGATGCTGAGCTCCGTGCCCGGCTTAAGTTCGACGGTCTCGCTGTGGGCCGGAAACGACCCGTTCCTCAACTCTACCCGATGTTTGCCTGGCCTGAGGGGGATAGCTCGCAGCGGCGGACTGACCCCTTGCCTCGTCCCGTCCACGAAAACCTCGGCCCAGGGCAGGGCAACGATATTGAGCGTGGCTTCGCGTGGGGGGGCGGGGATTGTTGCGACGAACTCCGGTTCCCTTGGCCTTAGCGGCGACGCGACCTCCTTCGCTTTGAGCGCTGCTTCGGTCTCGTTCACTCTTGCCGTTTGCACCGGCGCGCCGGCTTGGGGGGTTGCGACTGCTTCCCTCGCCCTGCGTGCTGTTGCCGGTTCCCTGGCTTGCGGCGGCGCCTTCGACTCGTGCGCTTGCGGAGGCGCGGATTCGGGCGCCTCGACTTCGGGCGCCGCCGCCGGCGACGCCACCAACACCACCGTTCTCGCCTCGCCGTCCGAGTTCCGGTGGCCGCGCGCGATGACTCCGGTCCCGACGATCAGCGTAAACGCAAGCGGCGCGGCAACCAGCAACTTGCCGTTGACCGCCAGCGTGTCCGGCCAGGTCTTGGGCCGCAGCTTGAGAAATTTCGGGATGTGCAGCTTCGGAAGACGCAGGGTCGGTTTCGGTGCAGGCACGGGGACCGTGCGCCGCAGATTGCTCGGCGCCGAGCTGATCGCGTAGACCTCGTGCTCGCGCACGTGCTTGTCGGTCTTGGCTCCCTCGTAGTGAAACAGTTTCCCGTAGTCTTCGGACAGGCGCGCCATCACATCGTAATAGGAGCGCGAGACGAGGATCTGGCCCGGCTCGGCGAAGCTCATGACGCGCTGCGCGACGTTGATCCCGTCGCCGATGATGTTGGGCTGGCCGTTGATGTCCTTGACGAGCCTCACCGGCCCGAGGTTGACGCCGACGCGAATCTGCAGCTGCGGGCCGCTGGTGACGTCCTGGCCTGCAACCGCATCGCGCAGGCTCATTCCCGCGAACAGGGTGTCCTCGGGGTCCCCGAGAAAGCTCACGGCCGCGCCGTCCCCGGTGTCGAGGATGATGCGGTCGTCGGTGGCGACGCCGGCGATCGCCTCGGTCAGGACGGCGTTGAAGCGTTCCTTCAGCGCGATTTGCTCGGCGACCGAGCGCTGCGAGTACTCGACAATGTCGAGAAAGAGCACGCTGCAGATGAATGTTCGATTGGTATGCTCCGCCATCTTTGTCCGCCTGCCGGGCCCTCCGCACACGTGTGCGGCCAGTGTTTCTCTTGGGGGCTCCATTCTACCGCGGCAGGGCTCCGGCGGGCGCCGGAAAGTTGCTAGAATATCAACCCATTGCCAGCCGGTAGCCTCCCGCGCGAGCGAATCGCGTGAACCACAATGTCAGTCACTCAGGAACAAGTTCACGGCGTGCTCAAGGAAGTGCTTGACCCGAATACCGGCAAGGATTTCCTCACCACCAAGTCGGCGAGAAACATCAAAGTGGAGGGCGGCAGCGTCTCGCTCGAGATCGAGCTGGGCTATCCTGCGAAAACTCAGCTCGATCCGATCCGCAAACTCATCGCGGGAAAGCTCCGCGGCGTCCCGGGCGTGAGCGCCGTGAACGTCAGTGTCACGAGCAAGATCGTTTCCCACTCGGTGCAGCGCGGGGTCAAACTGATTCCCGGGGTGAAGAACATTGTCGCCGTCGCCTCCGGCAAGGGCGGGGTGGGGAAATCGACGACGGCCGTGAACCTGGCGCTTGCGCTCGCGGCCGAAGGGGCGAGCGTCGGGG
>DATHHZ010000268.1:0-10745 GCA_035316965.1 Burkholderiales bacterium
CTCAAGCTCCTCCCTATGGCGAAGAAATCCAAAATCCGCTCGACGGCCGAACCGAAGCGCCGCGATGCGGGCGCGTCGCCCGGGCGCGAATACCCCGACCTCCACGAGCATCTCGAGGCCCTCGAGCGCGCGGGGCTGCTCATAACGGTCGATCGGCCGATCAACAAAGACACCGAGATGCATCCGCTGGTGCGCTGGCAATTCCGCGGCGGCATCGAGGAGCCGGACAGAAAAGCGTTCCTGTTCACCCAAGTCACCGACGGCAAGCGACGCAAATACGATATCCCGGTCGTGGTCGGCGCGCTCGCCGCGAGCCGCGAGATCTACCGCATCGGCATGGGCTGCGCCCTGGACGAAATCAACGAGACCTGGAACCGCGCGATGGCGAAGCCGATCGCGCCGCGAATCGTCGAGGACGCACCCTGCCATGAGGTCGTAATCACGGGCAAGGACCTCGACGAGCCCGGCAAAGGCCTCGACGGTCTCCCCATTCCCATCTCGACGCCGGGCTGGGACATCGCCCCGTTCACGACCCTTTCGCAGTACATCACCAAGGACCCGGACACCGGCGTCCAGAACATGGGCATCTATCGCGGGCAGGTGAAGGCGCCCCGGCGGCTCGGCATGAATCCGTCCCTCGAGCTGCGGCCCGGGATCTACACCCACTGGGAGAAAATGAAGGCGCGCGGGGAGAAGCTGCCCGCGGCGGTCGTCCTGGGTGCGCCGCCGTGCGTGGCGTTTACCTCGGCGCAGAAAGTGCCGGAGGCGCTGGACGAGCTGTACGTGGCCGGAGGGCTCGTCGGCGCGCCGATCAACGTCGTGAAAGCGAAGACCGTCGACCTGCTCGTACCGGCCGAAGCCGAGATCGTCGTCGAAGGGTACATCGACACCGAGTATCTCGAGCCCGAAGCGCCGTTCGGCGAGTCGCACGGCCACGTCAACCTGCAGGAGTACAACGCCTTCATGGAGGTGACCTGCATCACCCGGCGCAAGAACGCGATCCTCACCTCCATCATCTCGCAGGTGACCCCGAGCGAGTCGAGCCTCATCAAGCGCGTCGCGCTCGAGCCGCTTTTTACCCATCACCTGCGCAACACGCTCGGCATCCAGGGCGTGAAGCGCGTTTCGATGCACGAGCCGCTCACGAATCTGCGCAAGGTGGTGGTGCTCATCATGGACCGCAAGGCGCCGAGGACGGAAATCTGGCGCGCGCTCTACGGCGCCGCTGCATGGAACCGCGCGGCGGGCAAGTACGTGGTCGCCGTGAACGAAGACATCGACCCGGACAACGCGGACGCCCTGCTCTGGGCCATGTCCTACCGCGCGAACCCGGCGCTCGACCTTCAGATCCTTCATCACCGCGACCAGGGGCACGGCCCGAGGAGCAAACGAAACGACGGCGAAGACGCTTCGGTGCTGATCGACGCGACGATGAAGGAGGATTTCCCGCCGATCTCGCTGCCCAAGCGCGAGTACATGGAGCGCGCGAAGGAAATCTGGGAAGAACTGGGCCTGCCGAAGCTGAAGCCCGAGTCGCCGTGGTTCGGCTACTCGCTCGGCGAATGGCCGGACGAGCTCGAGCGCGCGGCGGAGCTTGCCGTGAAAGGCGACTATTTCGAAACCGGGAAGCTCCTCGTCAAGCGGCGGCGCAAAGACGTGCGGATGAATACCGAGGTTCGCGACGTACAGGAACCGAAGAAATAATGGGATAGATGCCGTTGCTGCAGGCGCCCGCTAGAGTGACGAGCTGCAGCCTCCAGCCTCTACAACGCCACGATGCTGTTTCAGACGCCGTCGATCACCGAGCGAGAAGCGGAAGTCATCGACGAGATCGACACTATCCGCAGACAGTTGAATCTGCCCAGGCTGCGGGAGTGGCCCGGATTGCCGTGGCGGGCCATCCACGACCGCATTCTGCAGGCCTCCAAGAATCCCGCGCTCGGCACCCTGTTCTTCGAGAACGCAGGCCCGGCCGAGGACGACGAACCAGGTGCCGAGGACGCCTGGGCCGGCGCTCCCGGCTATCACACGGCCCTCAGCTTCGTGCTGCAATTGGCGGACGCTCCCGACTTCGCGATCGACGAAGGAACCATCCGGGCCTTGCATTACATGATGGTGGGTCACGACCCGGAAAATGCACCGGGTCGCTGGCGGCGCGGGTCGATATCGGTCAGAGAAGATCTCTCCAGCAGACCCGTCTACAGGGCACCGCACGCCAAATTCATTCCGGGGCTGATGGCCGAGCTGATCGCATCGCTAAACGCGGGGAACGAGGTCCCGGTATTCATCCGGGCTGCCATGGCGCACCTGAATCTCGCCGCCATCCATCCCTTCAGCGACGGCAACGGCCGCATGGCCCGGACGTTGCAGACCTTCGTTCTTGCGCGCGACGGCATTTCTGCGCCGCCGTTCGCGAGCATCGACGAATACCTGAGCGTCAACAACGGCGAGTACTACAGGACGCTCGATGAAGTCGACCAAGGCGCGTGGCAGCCGGAGCGTGACGCGCGCCCGTGGATCCGCTTTTGCCTCACCGCGCACTGGCTCCAGGCGAGGACTTTACTGAGACGGACCGAGGAGTACGACCGCCTGTGGGACGAGCTCGAGCGCGACGTCAAGCATCGCGGCTTGGCCGAGCGGATGATCTTCGCGCTCGCCGGGGCCGCGATCGGCGACAGCTTGACGGCAGCGCAGCATCAGTCGACGGCCGGTGTTTCCGCGCGTGAGGCCAGCGACGATCTTGAGCGCCTGGTGGAGGCCGGCCTTCTCGTAGCGACGAGCGACAAAGGCGGCCGCTGCTATCTCGCTGCAGGCGCGCTGAAGGCGATCCGGGCGCGCATGCGCGATCCGCAGCCCCCGGATCAGGACCCATTTGCCGCGTAGGGCCATGCGGCAACGCAAGCAGCTTTCCTACCTGCTCCCCAGGCGCTTCAGGTATTTGAGGAGGTCCTGCAGTTCCGGCTCGGAGAGTACCCAGCGGGGCATTGAGGAGTCGAGTTGCTGTCCGGACGAGTCCAGGCCCTGAGTGATGGCGCGCGCGAGCAGGGCATCCGTGTAAGGGGCGCGCGTCTTGTTCCAGGGCGGTGATGCGGGCAGGGGCCTGCCCAGCGTCCCGTAAGTAATATCGGCCATGACGATATTGCCTTCCCTGCCGCCTTTGCCGTCCGCGCCGTGGCAGTTTGCGCAGACGATTCCGTTGGCGGGCAGAGCGCGCTCGCCCGCGGTCAGCAGCCGGAAATAGAGCAGCCGCCCTGCAGCGCCGCGGCCCGTCGTATAGATGAGCTTGCCGCGCGCTTCATCAGGCGTGAGGTCCCCGATCTTGCCTGGCGTATCCGCCAGGATCGGCGCGGACGCCGATATGCCCGCAAAAAGAAACGCGGACATCGCCGTCCGCAAACGCCTCGCATGGAGCACGACCGCGAAGCGCCTTGGCGGCCCGAAGCGGACGGGAGAAATTTCCCCCCGCCCGTTTTCGTTCGAGAGCGCGTTCAGACCTAGTGTTGCCCGTGATCGTGAGTCATCGGCGCCACCGGCCCCGCACGCTCGGCACCCGACGCCTTGCGGGACTTCGCCTCTGCGATGCGCTGCCGGTCCCTCAGTCGGTTCTCCGGCCAGTCGGCGAACAGGATGCATTCGCTGACCCACGTCGGCTCCGCCAAGCCCGGTACGGCTCCCCAGAGCATGAGGGGCTCGTTTCCGTAGCGGAGGTTCCCGGTGTGGAAGTCCTTGTTCTTGTCCATTTCCTGGTTGGCCCACGCGAACCCCAGGCGCCGGCGCAACTGCTCGATGTCCCCCGGGTTCCCGGTGAGAAACTTCCAGCCTGCTCCCACGCCGAACGTCTTGGCGTACGCGTTCAGGACCTCGGGTGTGTCCTGCTTCGGGTCGAGCGTGATCGAATACATGTAAAGATCGCGCCCGACGCGATCGGCGAGCAGCTTCTGCACCTGCACGAGGTTCGCCGTGGTGAGGGGGCAAGTCGCCTTGCACGTTGAGTACATCATGTTGAGGGTCACGAACTTGCCTTTGATGAGGTCGTCGTAGAAGCGGACCCGCTCGCCTTCATGGGTGGTGAGCACCACATTGGGAAAATTCCGCCGCCGGATCAGCTCGCGAGGCGATACGGTCGCCGCGCGGCTTTCCCGCTGCAAAGGCGGCAGTCCGACCACCCCGACCGCCGCCGCGGCGCCCGCCATTCCCAGCCATGCTCTTCTGGACATCTTGATCATGTTGTCTCCTTTCGCGGTCCCGAGCTACGGCCGCGGGTTGGTGTCGCCGCCGGTATCGACGATTTCCCAGTGTGCCATCATGGCGTGGTCCTCGTGCACGACGTTGTGGCAGTGGATCGGATATCTGCCGTGGAAGTCGCGGAAGCGGAAGTAGACCACGTGCGTATCGCGCGACTCGAGCCTCGCCACGTCCTTGCGGCCTTTCTGGACGAGCGGAGAAGTCGCAGGCGCTCTGCCGTTGATGGACAGGGTCTGGAATTCCTCGAAGTGGATATGGACCGGATGGTGCCAGCTCGAGCCCTCGTTCTGAATCGTCCATCGCTCGTTGGAATTCTTCAGGACCTGGAAGCGAATGTCGTCGCAGGCGAAGATCTTCTCGTTGATCTCCCAGTCGCCCCGGTTCTGGAACACGAAGGTGCGCGAGACCCGCACCGCATCGGTCGTGTTCGGGAAACCGTAGAACGCCGTGATGTTGGCCGGGTTCTGGCTGTTGTCGTTCACCACCGGACCGTCGACGACGATCTTCAAGAGCAGGTCGCCCTGCCCCGCAGCAAACAGCCCGCCGCTCGGTCCTTGTCCGTCGCTCTGTATCAGCCGGTTCTCGATGTAGAACGTCTTCCCCGCCTTCCCGGTGAAGTCGACGATCACGTCGACGCGTTCTGAAACGCTGACGCGTGAGCTCGAGACCTGGTACGGCCGGTCCGTGAGATTGCCGTCGGTCGAGATCTGCCAGAAGGTGTTGTTCGCGCCCAAGTTGGTCAGATCGGTCAGGAAGAACTGATAGAACCGCGAGGGCCCCGTGTTCAGCCAGCGGAAGCGGTAGCGGCGCGGGCTGACGTGCAGGACCGGCTGGACTTTGCCGTTGACCAGGAACCTGTCGCCAAGGACGCCGTCCAGATTGAACAAGTCGAAGAAGATCTGGCCCGTGCTCGGGTCGATCACCTTGTCGTTGAACACCATCGGGATGTCGTATTGCGGGAAGCTCGGCAGATGGAACCCGGTCAGCTCGTCGCCGGTATCCTTATCGTTGAAGAGCAGATACATCCCCGCCAGGCCCTTGTAGGTGTTCTGGGCGGTGAAATCGACGCGGTGATCGTGATACCAGAGCGTGTGCAGCGCCTCCCGGATGTCGCCCGTGCCCGGGTGCGTGGAGTTGATCCCGGCGTAGACGTTCGGGTAGTGCTGATCGTAGAACTGCCCGATCTCGAAGAAGTTGCAGGGATTCCCGTCGCTCTCCGAGGGCGTGTGGCCATTGTGCAAGTGGGTCGTCACCGAAGGCTTGCCGAATCCGCCGTTCTGTCCCTCGGGCGGCAGCCGGTTGTAGTTGCGCACCAGGATGGGCACGTTGTAATGCTCGACGTACAGCGGTCCCGGGACGTTGATCGGATTGTTCTGCTCGGGCGTGCCGATCGCGAAACCCCACAGGTTCTGCGGATCGATGGTCGGATCGGAGGTGATGCTCAGCGCGCCTGCCTTTTGCGTGACGCCGTAGAACTTCTGCGGCGGAAACTGGGTGAACGCCTGGTGGGCGATCGTGCGGCCTTCGCCCGCGCCCGTGTTCGGCGCCACCGTCGGCGCCGGACTCAGCGCGGTCGGGGTCTGGATCCTCCAGGTCCCGTCGCGCGGCGTCGGCAGCAGGTCCAGGAACGGCTGGATCGGGGGGCTGACCACGCAAAGACTGGATCCGCGGGAGCCGCAGGACTGACTCGAACTTCTGCTCACTGCCGTTATAGTTCCTGTCGCGTCAATAGTCGTTGCAGTAGTTTGACCAAAGGCGCGGCTCACGCTGAGGCCGTCGACGAGAACGCCCGCGCTGGTCATGAGACCCAGCTTGAGCAGATCGCGCCGGCTGATGCCGGCCTTGATGAGCTCTTGTCGATTCTTCAGAACGTCCCGTTGACGCTTGGTCAGACGATATTTGAGCAGATACATTTGGGTTCTCCTCTTCGCTTCCGCGATTTGCAGCTTTCTCCGAAGCCCGGCGTTGCACGCGAGCGAAACCGAGCGACGATCGTGTGATCCAGGAAGTCAGAAACTACCGGGAGAGAAGCGCGTACGGAAGCCACAGAAACTTCCGATCGTCAGACTTGTGCATCGCTTCTTCGCGCGCACAGCCGTGACTTTTTTCGCTTCTCCTCGAAATTCGAATGTGATTCTGAAACGATCAAACGCCGTCTGTCAACAAGCAACAATCGGTGTCAGAGCCGATTTTTTAAATCGGTGTCAGAGCCGAATTCTTCCTCTGGATCCCATCTTTCCGCGCATCGCTGCTTCAGAAGCAGAGGAACCAGGAGAAGCAAATCGAGCGGACGCGCGTCGTCTGCGATGTGTGACAATACAGACCTCTCTCTATAAGTTTTCGACGCATGGAACCTCCCGCATCCAAGACCCGGGTGATCCGCGCCACGCTCGACCTCTTGAGCAAATCGGGTCTGGCAGGTGCGGGGATCAAACAGGTCGCAGCAGCGAGTGCTGTCCCCGAGGGTTCGGTCTCCCAGTTATTTCCAGGCGGCAGGCTCGAGCTCGCAACCGTCGCCCTCGAAGAAGCGGAGCGGGGCATCGGCCAGTGGTTTCGCGAGGTCTTCCATCAGCGCAAGTCAATTGCCAGGAAAGTGGAATTGCTTTTCACCGACGCCGCGAGGAACGTCGAAGCAAGCGAGTTCATGAAAGGATGTCCGGTAGCCGCGGTAACGCTCGACCTCGACCGCGACTCGGAGAGATTGCGCGCCGTCTGCCGCACAATCTTTCTCAACTGGCAAGACATCATAGCGGCAGGACTGGGCGAGGTACCCAAGGCAAAACGCCGGGAGGCGGCCGAGCTTATTCTCGCCACCTTGGAGGGAGCGCTGATACTCTCGCGGGCGGAAGGGACGAAGGAACCGCTGCTGCGCGGGGGAAGGATCCTCGGGGATGCTCTCGCCCGGAGATTTCAGGCAGTCCCGCCGAGGCGGAAAGCGAAAAGTCGCCGCAGGCGCGCCTGAGCCTTAAACAGGAAACGATTTCGGAGCCGAGGTTTCGCTTTTTCTATCCCCGGCGAATCGTTCTTGCTTCCGGCAAAAGCAAGGGAGCCAGAGAAAGCAAAGCAAACACCAGGGGGCGCGCGCCAACGCGCGCCGCTGGACTCGAAGGAGCTTGCCCCTCTCCGGGAGTAGCGAGTTGCTTCGGCTTGCGCCCGGGCCTAGAGAGGCGCACTCGACGCCCGAACCGGATTTCAATCTGATCTTTGAACTCGTCGCTACCCAGCGCGCATCCCTGACGGGCCGCAGTGCGAATCTGCGAAAGCGCCCCCTCTTCCAGTGGTTTCACAATCAGGGGCGCATAGGCACTGGCACGTTCCGAGGGAGTGGCACCCAGGCGCATATACACTTCATGATCCACGATCAGCGAGCTCCCCACCGGAGCAAGATGATCCCTTGCACTCGACCACTTGTATTGCTCCGGTGTTTTCACAATTCCGGCCCGCACCGGATTGAGCTCGATGTAGCGCTGGAGCGTGAGCAGATAGGCTTCGGTCTCGACCACGCTCGCGTGGAACCTCCGCTCCCACAAAGTACCGCTGCGACCATAAGTCTTGTTGATGTACTGAACGTAATACCGACCCAGGTACTGCATCATCTTGGACACGCCGCCCTCTAAACCCGGAGTGGCGAGCAGGTGTACATGGTTCGTCATGAGCACGTAAGCGTGGATGGCGACACGGTAGGTACGCGCCGCGCGTTCCAGCCACTGCAGGTAGGCAGCGTAATCGGCGTCGGCGAAGAAGCAGTCTTCGCGATTGTTGCCGCGTTGAATCACGTGCTGCGGCAATCCGGCGGCCATTATGCGCTGCAGGCGAGGCATATGCGCAGGAGCTCCCTTGCGAGGCGGAGTTAACAGCGTTCCTTCTTTTTTATTCCATGCTCTTGTACAGTGAGCATAACCAAAAGAGATTGTCTTTTGAAGCTTTCTTGACAAAATGTTCATCGACGGCCTGCAAAAATCTTGGATTCACGGCCGTGCGCTGCACCAAAAGGATTCCGTGTCGGGATTCCTCTACAGAGGGAGTCGGGAATTCACTACAGTCGACGCGGGTAAATACCGAGTTCGCGACCTGCAGGAACCGCGGAAAGAGTCCTGAATCGGACCAGCCCGACCCTGTTCGGCGCGCGCTTGCTCCGCGCGGCCGCTCCATCGACGAAGTAAATCTACGGAATGATGGTCGTCTTGAACGGAGTGACGCTGCCGTATGCGATCGTGCGGCCCGCCGCTCCCTGAAGATTGAGCGAAGCGACGCTGATCTCCGCGGCGGCCGCCGCCTTGATGGACTTGAAAGTGAGCACGAGCATTTCGGCGTCGGACGCGGGCGCCGGCGTCTGGTTCGAGACGCCGATGAAGATCGAGCCGTCCGAGTTGACACGGTAGCCGAAACTTCCTGTCTTTTCCGCGCTGAAATAGCGGCCCGGTCGAACCGACACCGATTCGAGCACCGCGGGATCGAAGCGTACCTGCATCGGAGCCGCGCGGATCTGCTCGCCCGAGGTCACGCGCAAGGACACGTTGAAGCTCGCCCCCGCCCTCGCGCTCGCCGGTCCTTCCCACCTGAGTTGCGCGGGCCCGGTCTTGCCTGGGATCGAATTGTCGGACAGGGAGGCTCCCGGAGTGGGAGCGGGGATCAGTTTTGCGACTGGCGCCTGCGCCGGCGCGGAACCCGGCATTCTCGGCGCAGGCGGTCCGCCTTGCGCGGTGAGCTCCTGTTCCTTGAGCGCGCTGAACTGCATCGTCTGACGCGCGCCTGAAGGAAGGTAAACGAAGCTCACCTCGGTAGCGCTCACCGAGTCGACCTTGTACTGGCCGTCGAGAGTGTCGCCTTCCTTGACCGGGAAAATTTCCTCGCCCCGCGCAACATACACTTCGATCCCCGATTCGCGGTGAAACTGACCGGCGAAGCGATACGGCAGAGGCGGCGTGGCGGGATCCGGCGGTGCAGAAACGACGGCCGGTTTGTGCCGCGGCATCCACGAATGCGCGGAAAACGGATCGGCGGCGATCCTGCCCAGAACGGAACGGGCAGGAATTCCGGGCTGCGTTGCCTGCGACGCGGGTGCGGCGGAGTGCCCGGGGTTCTGGGAGGCACCCGATGCCGGAGCCTTTGCCGAAGTCGGCGCGGCCGGGCCGCGAAGGTCGATCGCAACCCAAGCCGCTGCCCCGGCGAGCAGTGCAATCAAAACTGCGATTCTTGGCGGCCGACGCATTCTTGCCCCGATGTCCTGAATTCCGGATTTCTCTCCGGACTATTCTAGTACGACTGCATTACAAGGACACATTGTCAATCGGTGCCGGGTAGAGGAGTCGAACCCCCGACCAACTGATTACAAATCAGCTGCTCTACCAACTGAGCTAACCCGGCATCGGACACATTATACGTCTGCGGCAATGCCTCACCCCGGGAGTTCCCGCATGACTGCCGCGTCCTCGCGCCTTGAGCGGCGCGTCTTGCTTAGGCGAAAATACGCGAAGTGGAAACGGCGCGCGCGCGAGCGCTTCAACCTTACTTGATCCGCCTCAACGTGGGTTTCCTGCCAGCTTTCGGGGGGCCTTTCGGGTCGGCTGGAGCTGCGACTTCTTTGCCGCTCGCCTCCCGTGCCGTTTCCTTTTTCTCCGGCTCGAACGACATGCCGCGTCCGTTTTCGCCCGCGTAGATCGCCGCGACAGCCGCGACCGGAATGACGAGGTCCTTGGCGACCCCGGAAAAACGCGCGGTGCATTCGATGAGATCGTTCCCCATCTGCAGACGGCTTGCGGCAACGGGTCCGATGTTGAGAACGATTTCGCCGTTGCGCACGCATTCCATCGGCACGCGAGTCCGGGAGTCGACCACCACAGAAATGTGGGGCGCGTAGCCGTTGTCCACGCACCATTCGTACACCGCGCGCAGGAGATACGGCTTGGTGGACGTGGGTTCTGACATCAGCGAGCGGCTGCCATTCTGAGCGAAGAATGACGGCGCTCCTGCGCCATCATTTGCGCATCACCTTTTCCGAAGGCGTCAGCGCCTCGATGAACGCGGGGCGGGAGAACAGGCGCTCCGCGTACTTCATGAGCGGCGCGGCCGCCTTGGGCAGGGTCACGCCGTAGTAGTCGAGCCGCCACAAGAGCGGGCTGATCGCCACGTCGAGCATCGAGAACTCGTCTCCCAGCATGTACTTCTGCTTGGTGAACACCGGCGCCATCTGCGTGAGCTGATCGGCAACGTGCTGGCGAGCGCGGTCCTGCTGCTTCTGGTTGCCGTTCTCGAGCGCCTCGATGTGGGAAAAAAGCTCCACTTCGAACTGGAACAGAAATAACCGCGCACGCGCGCGCATCACCGGATCCGCAGGCATGAGCTGCGGATGGGGGAAGCGCTCGTCGATGTACTCGTTGATGATGTTCGCTTCGTAGAGGATCAGGTCGCGTTCGACCAGCACCGGCAGCCGGTTGTAAGGGTTCATCACCGCGATGTCTTCCGGCTTGTTGTACATGTCCACGTCGATGATTTGAAAG
>DATHHZ010000269.1:0-2279 GCA_035316965.1 Burkholderiales bacterium
CGCTGACCAGCGCCGTCCGGATGGGAATCACCGTTCACATCTTTATTTTGAGCGACTGGATTTTCTTTCGCAGGGTATTGCGGTTGATTCCGAGCATCTGTGCGGCGATGGACTGATTTCCCTCGGCCCGGTCGAGCACGATCTCGAGCATCGGACGCTCGACGTTCTTGAGCACCATGTCATAGATAGCGCGCGGCTTTGCGCCGTCGAGGTCCTTGAAGTACCGCTCCAGAGACCGGCGGACACAGTCCGCGATCTCGTTTGTTTGCCTCATGCTGCCAGCTCCACCTCGTAGCGCAGGCGCAGATTCTCGCGCCCGAACTGCTCGAAGAAACGATTGACCGCGTCGAGTTGCTCTTCACAGGTTTCAAGCTGATTCATGTGGTGCCGGAAACTTGCCGAACCGGCAAGCCCCTTCGTATACCAGGAGATGTGCTTGCGCGCGACCTTGACCCCCGTTTCTCTGCCATAGAATGCGTAGAGTTCATGCAGATGCGCGAGCAGCACGGCATGGATTTCGGAGACCAGTGGGTGCGGGAGCTTCTCGCCGGTTGAAAGATAGTGTCCGATCTCGCGGAAGATCCAGGGTCGCCCTTGCGCCGCGCGACCGATCATGATGCCGTCGGCGCCCGTGTACTCGAGCACATGCTTCGCCTCCTCGGGCGTGGTGATGTCGCCGTTTGCCACGACGGGCAAGCGCGTGGACCGTTTGACTTCGCGGATCGTGTCGTACTCGGCCCGGCCGGAGAAGCCGCAGGCACGCGTGCGGCCGTGCAGGGACAAAAGCTGCACGCCGCTTTCTTCGGCGATCTTCGCGACCATCAGGGCGTTCTTGTTGCCCGTATCCCAGCCCGTGCGGAACTTCAGTGTGACGGGCACATTCACCGCTTTCACCACGGCCTTGAGAATGCGCCCGACCAGGGGCTCGTCCTTCAGGAGCGCAGACCCGGCCAGGGTGTTGCAGACTTTTTTCGCCGGGCAGCCCATGTTGATGTCGACGATTTGCGCGCCCCGCTCCACGTTGAAGCGGGCGGCCTCGGCCATCATGTCCGGATCGGCCCCGGCGATCTGCACCGCGATCGGCTCGACCTCGCCTTCGTGATTGGCGCGGCGGCGTGTTTTCTCGCTGCCCCAAAGCAACGAGTTCGAGGCCACCATCTCGGATACGGCGAGGCCCGCACCGAACTTCTTGCACAGCTGGCGGAACGGGCGGTCCGTGACCCCGGCCATCGGCGCGACAAAAAGATTATTGCGCAAGGTGCGCGAACCGATTCGCATCGACGATCACGGAAATTTTTCTGGAAGGAGCGCAATTTTATACCTAAACATGAGCGCTTAGGGAAGCGCTCCGTCGCTTTGCGCGACAGTTAACGGCGGATTTCGTTGTTCCCGCAGCGCAGAAGCGGCGCCGCGACGCTTTAGGGTAGCGCGCGAGCGCCGAAGATCATTCGGTGGGCGAGAAAGCGCCGCGCGGGTGGAAGGACATCGAGCGCGGCCAAGCCCGCGCCGCGTGCCAGCGCGAGTGGCGCAAGAGAATTCGAGAATATCCTCACCAGAAAATCGGTGAACCCGATTCCGGCGTAGCGGTCGAGACGGCGTCCGCGTGCATAGCGAGCGAGAAAACCGGGCGCTCCGATTTCTTCCTTCGGAGCATCAAGCAACATCTGAGCCAGTTCCCACGCGTCGCGCAGGCCGAGATTGAGTCCCTGCCCGGCAACCGGGTGAAGCGTTTGCGCTGCGTTTCCGATCGCAAGAACTCCGGGTGCGGGATTGATCTTGCTCTGGCGCAGGGAAAGCGGGAAGGTCGAGCGGGGGCCGACCGAGCCGAAATTTCCGAGCCTTCCGCCAAAGACCTCGCGCAGCCGCGCGAGGAAATCCGAATCGGAAAAGCCGAGCAACTCGGCGGCGGTCGCCGGGCGCACGCTCCAGACCAGTGCGTAGCGGTCTCCGAACGGGAGCAAAGCGAGCGGCCCCTCGGCGGTGAAGCGTTCCCAGGCGACCCCGCCTCGCGGGTGCTCGGCCGTGACTTCGGCGACGATGGCCTGCTGCCGGTAGTCTCTTACATGCTGGGCCATGCGACTGTGGCCGCCGTCGGCCAGCACGAGGAGCCGAGCGCGCATGCCCGCTTCCTTTTCGCCACGGGACAACTGCAGGACGACTCCATTGTCAGCTGATTTCCAGGCTCTCAACGATTCCGCAGTTACGGGAGGGCGGTCCGCGAACTGCGCAACGAGCTCGGAGTATGCGGTGACGTATCCCAAAGCCGGCAAGCCGTAATC
>DATHHZ010000270.1:0-5383 GCA_035316965.1 Burkholderiales bacterium
CCTTGATCTCACGCGCGAACTCCTCTGGACGGATCACGAGGTTCGCCATGCGATCGGCCTCGAGCAGGTGCACCGCGACCGCCTGCCCCTGGCGATGCAGCTCGAGGCCGATCGCATGGCGAACCTCGTGATCCGTCCAGAGGAGTTCGCGCGTGAGATCAAGGTGGTGATGGAGGAACGTCGGCGCAGTTACGAAGACCGTCCGCGATCGCTTCTCATTGAAAATCTCCTCTCCACGGCCTTCGCCGCGCATCCCTACAAGTGGCCGACGATCGGCTGGATGCAGGACCTGGAAAACATGAGCTGGCGGGATGCCCGGGACTGGTACAAGCATTGGTATGCGCCGAACAACGCCATCGTCGTCGTGGTCGGCGACGTCGAGCCGCAGAAGGTGCTCGCTTGGGCAGGGCGTTATTACGGCGCGCTCGCGCCGAAGGCGATCCCTGCGCGCAAAACGCTCGGCGAACCGGTCCAGCGGGGGCTGAAGCGCGTGATGGTAAAAGCACCCGCTGAACTCCCCTACGTGCGCCTGGGGTACAAGGCGCCGGTGCTGCGCGATATTGCGAAGGACTGGGAGCCGTTCGCGATTTCGCTTCTCGCGGAACTGCTCGGCGGAAGCGACGCGGCGCGCCTCCACCAGGTCCTGGTGCGCGAACGGCGCATCGCCACTTCCGTCGGCGCGGACTACGAAATGGTCTCGCGCGGCCCCGGGATGGTGTTCGTGGAAGCGGCGGCCGCGCAAGGCCGCAGCGGGGCCGAGCTCGAGACCGGGGTGCGCGAAGTCATCGCCGGCATCGCGGCCGACGGGGTCACTGCCGAGGAGTTGAACCGGGCAAGGGTCCAGCTGCTCGCGCAGCTCGTCTACAAGCGCGACTCGTTTTTCGCGCAGGCGCTCGAGCTCGGGGAGCTGGAGTCGTGCGGACTCTCCTTCCGCAACGCCGATCGCATCGCCGGGCGGCTCAAGGAAATCACCGCGGATCAGATCCGGACCGCCGCGGCGCGCTACCTCATCGACGACGGGTTGACGGTGGCCGTGCTCGACCCGCAATCCCTGAATCCGCGTCCGGCAGGCGCTGTCGTTCCGGGAGTGAAACACTGACCATGCGCAGCCGGGCGCTCTGGATATCGATGACCCTCGCTGTCGCCGCGCCTGCGGAGGCGGGAGTGAAGATCGATCACTGGATCGCGGAATCGGGGGCGCGGGTCAACTTCGTCGAAAGCCATGCCCTGCCGATCGTGGATGTCGCGGTCGAGTTTGCGGCAGGCAGCGCCTACGATTCGCGCGAGCAGGCGGGGCTCGCGCGGCTCACGCTCGCCATGCTCAGAGCGGGCTCGTCTCGCTATTCGGAGACCGAGGCGAGCCGCCGCATCGCCGACGCGGGCGCGCAGCTGCAGGAGAACTTCGACTTGGATCGCGCGGGCTTCGCGCTGAGGAGCCTCTCCTCCGAGGCCGAGCGAAAGACGGCGACGCAAACACTCGCCGACATGCTGCAATCGCCGCTGTTCCCGGCCGAGGCCTTCGAGCGCGAGAAAGCGCGCGCCATCGCGAACGCGCGTGAAGCCGAGACACAGCCCGACCGGGTCGCGGAGCGGCGCCTGTATGCGCTCATGTATCCGGCGCACCCCTACGGATTCAGCGAGACTCCGGACACGCTTGCCTCGATCGGCCGCGAGGACGTCGAGCGCCACTATCGCAACTGCTACGGCTCCGCCCGCGCGGCGGTCACGATTGTCGGCGATCTGGACCGCGGCGCAGCCAAGGCGCTCGCCGAGGAGCTGACCTCGCGTCTTTCGAAAGGGACCGATTCCGCGCTGGCTCCGGTCGTGACCCCGCCCGCGGGTGCGATGCTGCGCGTGGCGCACCCGTCCACCCAGAGCCACGTGCTGCTGGGCGTCGCGGCGCTCACCCGAGCCGACCCGGACTACTTTCCGCTTTTCGTCGGCAACTACTCTTTGGGAGGCGGCGGATTCATGTCGCGGCTCTTGAGGGAAATACGCGAGAAGCGCGGCTACGCATATAGCGTCTACAGTTACTTCAGGCCTTACGAGCGCGAGGGACCGTTTCAGGTGGGATTGGAAACGCGGCGCGACCAGGCGCGCGAGGCGCTCGAGCTGGCGCGCTCGGTCGTGGCCGAATTCGCGATGCACGGTCCCACCGAAGCGGAGCTGAAAGCCGCAAAAAAGAGCCTCGTCGGCGGGTTTCCCCTTCGCATCGATACCAACCGCAAGATCCTCGACCAGATCGCCGTGATCGGTTTCTACAGGCTGCCGCTCGACTGGCTCGACGAATTTCCGGCCCGCGTGCAGGGGGTGACCCTCGCGCAGGTCAAGAGCGCCTTTGCGCGGCGCATCGCTCCCGAAAAGCTCTCGATCGTCGTCGTCGGTGCGCCGGACTAGACCCAATACCGTCCGGATCATCGGCGGTCTCTGGCGCAGCCGCATCCTCGAATTCCCCGATGTGGCGGACTTGAGACCGACGCCTGACCGCGTGCGGGAGACGCTCTTCAACTGGCTCGGGCAGGACCTGACCGGCATGGCGTGCCTGGACCTCTTTGCGGGCAGCGGTGCGCTCGGCTTCGAGGCGCTTTCGCGCGGCGCGGCCTCGGTCGTCATGATCGAGAAAAACCCCGCGGTGCTGCGCGCGTTGCGCGACAATGCGCACAAGCTCGGCGCAACGGGCCTGACGGTTGTCCGCGGCGATGCGCTAGAATTCGCCCGCGGCGCGCGCTCCCGATACGATGTCGTATTCGTCGATCCGCCGTACCGTCTGGGCATGCAGGTCGCGGCGCTCGATCCGTTGCGCGGGCTTCTCGCCCAAGGGGGGCGGGTGTACGTGGAAAGCGACGCCGTCTTCGAAGCGCCTCGGGGTTGGGCTGTTCTCAAGCGCGCGCGCGCGGGGAACGTGCATTTTCATCTTCTGGCAAGGGAGGTCGATGATCAAGGCGGTGTATCCGGGAACGTTTGATCCGATCACGCTGGGCCACCAGGATCTGGTAAGGCGCGCCGCCGCCTTGTTCGATGAAATCGTCTTGGGCATCGCCGCCAGCCAGACGAAGAACCCGTTTTTCACGGTGGAAGAACGCGTGCGCCTGGCGCGCGAGGTGCTCAAGCCCTATAGCAACGTGAAGGTCGAAGGTTTTCGCGGCCTGCTAATGGATTTTGTTCGCGAACAGAAGGCGCAAGTCGTCCTGCGCGGCCTGCGTGCGGTATCGGACTTCGAGTACGAGTTCCAGATGGCAGGTATGAACCGAAACCTCTATCCGGATGTCGAATTTCTGTTTCTGACCCCGGCCGAACAATATTTGTTCATCTCCGCCACCATGGTGAGGGAAATCGCCTCACTGGGTGGCGATGTGAGCAAGTTCGTGCAGCCGCGCGTGGCGCGCGCTCTTGCCGCAAAGGTCGGCAAGGGGCGGAAGTAAGCCGCTGCCTCACTTCTTCTGGCAGGTCGCGCAGAAGTAGCTGGAGCGCTGCCCCATCCGCGACACCCGGATCGCGGCCCCGCAAACCCGGCACGGGAGCGCGGCGCGGTCGTAGACGCAGTAGTGCTGCTGAAAATACCCGGGGGAGCCGTCGGATTGCACGAAGTCGCGCAGGCTCGATCCGCCAGCGGCTATCGCGGCCAGAAGAACGTCCCTCACGGCGGCGACCAGTCGCTCGCATCGCACGCGGGAGAGGCGGCCCGAGCGGGCGCGCGGATGGATGCCCGCCTTGAACAGGCTTTCGTTCGCGTAGATGTTTCCGATCCCGACCACGACGTTGGCGTTCATCAACAGCTGCTTGATGCCGACGCCGCGGCCGCGCGAGGCTCGGTAGAGGAACTCGGGCGAGAAATGCTCGCCGAACGGCTCGACGCCGAGGCGCGCGAGCAAGGGATGGCGGAACGCGTCGCCGTCCTTCCACAGCACCACGCCGAAGCGGCGCGGATCGCGCAGGCGCAACGCGATACCGCCGAAAACGAGGTCCACATGATCGTGCTCGCGGGGGAGGGTTCCCGGTTCGATCACACGCAGGCTCCCCGACATGCCCAGGTGCACGATGAGCGAGCCGGAGTCGCATTCAAACAGCAGATACTTTCCACGCCGCACCAGGCGTTTCACCCGCTGGCCGACGAGGATGCTGGCGAGTTTGCGGGGAATGCGTTGACGCAGATTGCGATTGCGCACGGCGACGCCCGTAATCGTCTTGCCGATCACGAAAGGCTCGATGCCGCGGCGGGTGATCTCGACTTCGGGCAGCTCTGGCACGGCTGAACTCAATATCCTTGTCTGGCTTCTGAAATATACCTAAACTAGCCCTTCAAGACAGCAAGTGCCTCCATGCTTGGTCCACACAGCCTTTTGCCCATCCGAGTCGCCGCTTTGCGGCTATTCGCCGCGATGGCGTTTGCCGTGTTTGCGGGATGCGCCGCGACGCCGCCGGCCGCGGCAGTAGAGGAACCGCAGGACGAATCCGACGCTGACGCGCCCGCCAGCGAAGCGCAGGCGCCCTCACCCGAACCCGTAGACCGCTCGGCCCTCCCCAATCAGGAGCTGACCGAAAACCTGCTGTACGAATTCCTGCTCGCAGAGATCGCGATCCAGCGCGGCAACGCCGCGCTCTCAGCGCAGGCGTACGTCGACCTGGCGAAACGCACGCGCGATCCACGGATCGCGCGGCGCGCCACCGAAGTTGCTGCGCTCTACGCTCGGATGAACAACGCCGCGATCGACGCCGCAACGGTCTGGCACGAAACCGAGCCCGGCTCGACGCGCGCTCTCGAGGCGCTCGCCGGATTGCTGGTCGCCGCGGGCCGCTACGACGAGGCGCTCCCCAATCTCAGGAAGCTGCTGACCGGTGCCGCCAACGACCCCGCAAACGGATTCACGCAGCTGACCCGCACGCTTGCCAATGCCCAGGACAAGCAGGCCGCTCTGAAGCTCGTACGCAGTCTCGCCGCAGACTATCCCAAGCTCGCCGACGCGCATTTTGCCGTCGCGCGGGCGGCAGTCAACGCGGGCGACGAACGCGTTGCGCTCGAGGAAGCCCGCCAGGCCGGACAGCTGCGGCCGGACTGGGAGGCGGCCGTCCTGCTCGAAGCGCAACTGCTGCAGAAGGCCTCGGCGGATCAGGCCGCATCGTTGCTTGGCGGCTATCTGAAAAAATATCCTACGGCGCGGGAAACGCGCCTCGCCTACGCGCGCTTGCTGGTGGCGCAAAAACGCTTTGGCGAGGCACGCGCCGAGTTCCAGAAGCTCATGGCCGGCATTCCCGACAGCACCGACGCGGCCTTCGCGGTGGCGCTGCTTTCCCTGCAGCTCAAGGACTACGACGCTGCGGAGAAGTATCTCAGGAGCCTGATCGAAAGCCCCTACCGCGACAAGGACGGAGTCCGCTTGTATCT
>DATHHZ010000271.1:0-2270 GCA_035316965.1 Burkholderiales bacterium
CCGAGCTTCTTGCGTTCTTCGTTCTCGAGCCAGGGTTTCAGCATCGCAAGCGCCCGCTCGACGCCCAATTGGCCCGGCGCGCCGGCATAGTTGTGCGCGAGCGGCAGGTAGGCGGCGCGGCCCGCAACCACGCAAAAGGACATGCCCACGAGCCGCGCCTGCATCGGGTCTAGGCTCGTCGTCTCGGTGTCGAAGGCAACGAGCTCGGCCGCTTCGAGATCCTTCAGCCAGCGCGCGAGATCCGCTTCTTCGACAAGTGTCTCGTAGCGGCGCTCCTCCTGGTCCGCGCGGGCGAGCGAGGGGCTAGTCGCCGGAAGGGGGGACGGGTTTGCACCGCCCGCCGTCTCCTTCAACCAGGTTTTGAATCCGAAGCGGGAAATCAATTCGGCGAGACGCTTCTCGTCGCGGGGACCGAGCTTCAGCTCCTCCAGCTTCACCGGCAACTCCAGATCGCATTTCACCGCGAGCAATGCCTGAGCTTTGGGGAGCCAGTCGCGCGCCTTTCGCAGATTTTCGCCCACCGCACCGCCGATCTCATCCGCATGCCGCATCACCTCTTCGAGGGAGCCGTACTGCTCGATCCACTTCGCCGCGGTCTTGGGTCCGACTTTGTCGACTCCAGGCACGTTGTCCACGGAATCGCCGACGAGCGTCAGGTAATCGAGCATGCGTTCGGGCGGAACGCCGAACTTCGCCTTGACGCCCGCGGGGTCGAGGCGCTCGTTCGACATGGTGTTGACGAGGGTCACGCGGTCGGTCACGAGTTGCGCGAGGTCCTTGTCGCCGGTGGAAATCACGCAGCGCAGGCCGCGCTTTTCGGCCTCGCGCGCGAGCGTGCCGATGACGTCGTCCGCCTCCACTCCTTCGATCTGCAGCAAAGGCCAGCCCGAGGCCCGGATGGCGTCGAGGAGAGGCTCGACCTGCGCGCCGAGATCGTCGGGCATGGGCGGTCGGTTCGCCTTGTATTGCGCGTACATCTCGTCGCGGAAAGTCTTGCCTCGCGCGTCGAAGACGCAGGCAAGATAGTCCGCCTTGTGATCGGCAAGCAGCCGACGTAGCATGTTGAGCACGCCGTAGATCGCGCCGGTGGGCTCGCCCGCCGCGTTGCGCAGGTCGGGCAACGCATGGAAGGCGCGGTACAGGTACGACGACCCGTCAACCAGCAGCAGCGTTTTTTCCAAGGGAACTTATGAGCGACAAGATTCCGAAATCTTTCGACAACGCCTCGCGGGAGGCGAACGCCGCGGGCGAGGCCTGGCGTCTGTTCCGCATTATGTCAGAATTCGTCGAGGCCACCGAGCGAATGGACGAGATCCGTCCGGCAGTGAGCGTGTTCGGCAGCGCGCGCGTTCCGGCCGGCCATCCGTACTATGCGCTTGCCGAGAAGACGTCGCGGCTGCTTTCCGACGCCGGATTCTCCGTGGTTTCGGGCGGCGGCCCCGGAATCATGGAAGCCTCCAACCGCGGGGCCCACTTCGGGCGCTCCCCCGCGGTGGGTCTCAACATCGAGCTACCGCGCGAGCAGTTCGGCAACACTTACCAGGACATATCCCTGCTGTTCCGACATTTTTTCGCGCGCAAGGCGATGTTCGTGAGGTGCGCGAGCGCCTACGTGTTCCTGCCGGGCGGCTTCGGGACGCTCGATGAATTTTCGGAGGTTCTCGTGCTCATGCAAACGGGCAAGAGCGCGCGCGTGCCGTGCATACTCATGCATGCGCCGTTCTGGCGCGGATTGCTTCACTGGATGCGCGAGCGGCTCGTCGGGGAGAGGATGATCGACCCTCAAGACATGGAGCTGGTCCAGGTCATCGACGAACCCGAAGGCGTGGTCGAGGCGATCTTCAAGCATTACGAACATCGGAGCTTCCAACCGCGCGCTGCCGAGCGCGAAATCCTGCTCAACCTCTAGCAAGGGCGACGCGCTGCGCGCGCGGCTGCCCTTCGCGACGCCGCGGGAGCACGACAGTTCTGCTAGACTGCCTGCGTAAAGGATTTCAATAAATGTCGCGCCGATTTCTCGCTGCGGTCCTGCTTGCCATCGCATTGCCAGCCTGGTCGCAGCAGCCGCCCAAGCTCGAGCCCCTTCCCGAGCTTCCGCCGCCGCCACCCGGCGTTTCTTCGGAGCAGCCGGGCGAGCCGCCTGTGCGGATCCACCCCGGCGGCGGCGACCAGGTCGAGGAGCAGCTCATCGACGGCCGGCGCGTGGTGCGCGTCACCACGCCTTTGGGCCAGGAGTACTACCTGATCGAGGACCTGGGCGATGGCCCGGG
>DATHHZ010000272.1:0-9442 GCA_035316965.1 Burkholderiales bacterium
GACGAATTCCTCGCGGTTGTAGGCGATGCCGCCGCCCGACCCCCCGAGGGTGAACGAAGGCCGGATCACGGCCGGAAAACCGATCGCCGCCTGAACCTGCAGTGCCTCCTCCAGCGAATGCGCGAGCGTCGAGCGCGGGCAGGCCAGCCCTATCCTCGCCATGGCCTGCTTGAATTTTTCCCGGTCCTCGGCCTTGTCGATCGCCTTGCTGCTCGCGCCTATCATCTCGACCCCGTACTTCTGCAGAACGCCGTGCCGAACCAGGTCCAGCGCGCAATTGAGCCCCGTCTGGCCGCCCATGGTCGGCAGCAGCGTATCGGGCCGCTCCCGGGCGATGATGGTCTCCAGCATCTGCCAGTTCACCGGCTCGATGTAGGTAACATCGGCCATCTCCGGGTCGGTCATGATGGTCGCCGGATTCGAATTCACCAGGATCACCTTGTAGCCTTCGGCGCGCAGCGCCTTGCAGGCCTGCGCGCCGGAATAATCGAACTCGCAGGCCTGGCCGATGACGATGGGGCCGGCCCCGATGATGAGCACGCTCTTGACGTCGGTGCGCTTAGGCACGCTGGCGCTCCTGCATCAGCTTTGCGAAGCGATCGAAGAGGTACCCGATGTCGTGCGGCCCCGGACTCGCTTCGGGATGCCCCTGAAAGCAGAACGCCGGCCGATCGGTGCGTGCGAGGCCCTGCAAGCTGCCGTCGAAGAGAGAAATGTGGGTGGTCTTGAGGTTCGCCGGGAGCGTGTCCGGGTCGACCGCGAACCCGTGGTTCTGGCTGGTAATGACGACCGTTCCGCTCTCCAGATCTTTCACCGGGTGGTTGGCGCCGTGATGCCCGAACTTCATCTTCAGGGTCTTCGCGCCGGAAGCGAGCCCCATGAGCTGGTGGCCGAGGCAGATTCCGAACGTGGGAGTCCCGGTGTCGATGATTTGGCGGATCGCGCGTATGGCGTAGTCGCAGGGCTCGGGGTCACCCGGACCGTTCGACAGAAACACCCCATCGGGCTTGAGCGCAAGGGCTTCCGCCGCCGGGATCTGCGCGGGAAGAACCGTGACCCGACAGCCGCGTTCGACTAGCCTGCGCAGTATGTTGCGTTTTATGCCGTAGTCGTACGCGACGACGTGAAAGCGCACCTCGGCGCCCTTGCCAAACCCGCCGCCTATCCGCCACCCGCCCTCCGACCATTCGTAAGCCTTGGCGGTCGTCACGACCTTGGCCAAATCCATTCCCGCAAGACCGGGAAACGCCCGAGCGGCTTCCAGCGCCTGATCTGCGTCGTCGGAACCGGCGAGCAGAGCGCCGTTCTGGGCACCTTTCTCGCGGAGGATTCGGGTGAGGCGCCTCGTGTCGATGCCCGCGATGGCGACTACCTTGTCCGCCACAAGAAAATCGGAGAGATCCCGTTCGGCCCGCCAGCTCGAGACCGCAGCGGATAGATCCCGAACCACCAGCCCCGCCGCAAATACCCTTCCTGACTCCATGTCCTCCCGGTTGGTCCCGGTATTGCCGATATGCGGATGGGTCAGCGTGACGATTTGGCGGCAATACGATGGATCGGTGAGGATCTCCTGATATCCGGTAATGGCGGTATTGAAAACCACCTCCCCCGAGGCGAGACCGGCCGCCCCGGCGGACGTGCCCCGAAAAACAGTGCCGTCAGCTAATGCGAGGAGGGCGGGCGGGGGGACGGGCACGGCAGCGGGCTCATTTGGGGGCCAGACGTGCAGAGCGGGACCGGCGCGCCAGTCCCGCTCTGCAACGAACCTCAAAAGTATACCGTGATTCCTGGGACCTCATCAAACTTTCGGCTGTGGATCCGCTTCTTGCTCGCAGAAAACGGCACCGCTTCCTAAACCGTGCCAAAATTGACGAATCGCTCTTCACGACCCGCAAGAACGAAAACGTGACGACTTCGCGCACCTCGATCGGTGCCCTATCCTCGGCTGAATTCCTGCCGCAGCGGGTCTCGCTCCTTTACCGGCTGTCGGGAAACGACGTCCCCGCCATCCTTCTCACCTCGGTCATTGCGGCGTTTGCCCTTTGGGGCTATATCAGCGACAAACTCCTCGTCGCCTGGCTGATCTGGCTGGTGGTGGCGAGCCTGGTGCGCATCGTACTCAAGCGCGCCTACCGCCTGCGCCGGCCCGGGCCGGAAGCCGCGGGGCGCTGGGAGGGCTATTTCTGCCTTACCAGCGCGTTGGTCGGTACGGCCTGGGGGTTGACGGTGATGCTGCTCTATCCGGAGCACGGCCAGTTTCACGAAATCCTCCTTCCGTTCCTCATCGGGAGCGTGGCGATGGGGCTGCCTCCGGCGCTCGCTCCCAGCCCCAAGTCGTTCGCCTGCCTGATCGTGCCGATTTTCGCGCCTTTGATCGGCCTGCTGTTTTCGCAGGGCGGCGCATTCAACACCTCCGCCGGAATCTTGATTCTGGTGTTCTCCGCGGTGCTCCTGGCGCTCTATCTGTCCTCCAACCGGGCGCTGATCGAAACGCTTCGTTTCGGCCGGGAAAACGAACGCCTGCTCGAGCAGGTCAAGGAAGCGAAGGAGCGCCTGGACCTCGCGTTGCAGGCGGCCAATATTCTCAGCTGGGACTGGGACGCGCGCAGGACCGACGTTTTACTGGGCGGCAGCTGGGCAATCATCCTGAGGGTGGGCAAGGAAACCAGCGCCCTGACCCTGGAGCAATTGGCGCAAATGGTGCATCCCGATGATCTTCCGAAGGTGAAGCAGGTCCTTGGCAATTGCCTGAACGGCGGGGAGTCCGAGTATATGGCCGAGCACCGCATCAGGACTCTCGCCGGAGGCTGGGTGTGGAGCCTGGGCCGCGGAAGGGTGGTCGAGCGCGACGCGGCCGGCCGGGCGCTGCGCATGACCGGCGTCAACGTCGATATCGACGATCGCAAGCGCGCGGAGGCCGAGCTGCTGGCTGCGGTACAGCGCGAAAAGGAGCTCTCCGAGATGAAATCCAAATTCGTTTCGACCGCTTCGCACGAGTTCCGCACGCCGCTCGCAACCATGCTGTCATCGGCCGAGCTGCTCGAGCATTACGCCGAGAGTCTGAGCCCGGCCGAGAAGGTCAACCTCCTGCAGACCATCCAGGCCAGCGCAAAACGCATGAGTGAAATGATCGACGACGTGCTCACCTTGGGCCGCGCCGAGTCGGGCGTGCTCAAGCTGAACCTCGGCCCGACGAATCTGCGCGAGCTCTGCGGCAGGGTGGTGTCGGAGTTCCGCATCGCGCAAGGCAAGCAGCACATCATCACCCTGGACGACCGCTTCGACCGCGTCGAGGCGCACATGGACGAGAGGCTGCTGCGGCATATCCTGAACAACCTCCTCTCGAACGCGGTGAAATACTCTCCCCCGGGCAGCGAAGTGACTTTCTCTCTTGCCCGGCGTGGCGAGCAGGCCGCGATCGAGATCCAGGATCGGGGAATCGGGATACCTCTGGAAGACCAGCCGCGGATGTTCGAGAGCTTTCATCGGGCTTCGAACGTCGAAAACCGTTCAGGTACGGGCCTGGGTCTTGCGATCGTGAAGAAGGCGGTGGAGCTTCACGGCGGCGAAATCAGCCTTACAAGCGCCGTCGGCTCCGGAACCCGGTTCACGGTTATGATCCCCCTGCGGCCGATCAGACAGCCAGCCGGAGTGAGCTGATGGCCGACGAACCCAAAAAGAAAGTCCTCGTCATCGAGGACGAGCCCAGCATCCGCAACAACATCATGCTGATGTTGAAGGTCGAACGTTACGCCGCGACCGGAGCAGAAAACGGCCGTGTCGGCCTGGAGCTGGCGCGCAGCGATCCGCCCGATCTCATCCTCTGTGACGTGATGATGCCGGAGATGGACGGATTCGCCGTGCTCGAGGCGTTGCGGGCCGAGCCGCGTCTCGCCGAAATTCCGTTTATCTTCCTTACCGCACTCGATGACCGATCGAGTACCCGGCGCGGCATGAACCTCGGCGCCGACGATTACCTCCCGAAGCCGTTCACCCGAAACGAGCTGATGGAAGCGGTGAACAGCAGGCTGAAGAAATTCGAAAACCTGACCCAGGCGCTGGCGGCGCGGCTGGTCCCGCAGCAGGACCGCCTGACGCAGAAATTCCGGGAAAAAATCTCCGGCGGCGACGGCACCGCGGCGCTCGAGGACGCCGATCCCGGCAGCTTGACTGGCAAGATCGCCGAGGCGTCGGTGCTTTTCTCGGACATCCGCAACTTCACGACGTATTCGGAGCGCCTTACCAGCGACGAGATCGCAGAGCTGCTCAATGCCTACCTCCAGACCGCCTGCGCGCCGATCATCCGCTGCCGCGGCGTCGTCATGAAATTCATCGGCGACGGCGTGATGGCGCTGTTCGAGTCGATCCAGAACGAAGAAGGCGAGTCCCACGCACACCGGGCGGTGCGCGCTGGCCTCGCAATGCAACTTGCCGCCCTCGAATTCCGCGAATGGGTCAAGCAGCACCACCCCTCGCAGAGCCTGCCTGAATTTTCCATAGGCGTGGGCATACACAGCGGCGAGGTGCTGCTGTGTCACGTCGGCACGCCGGGCCGCGGAGAGCTCACGGTGATCGGCGACACCGTGAACATCGCCTCGCGCCTGGAAGGTCAGACCAAGGAACTCGGCTGGGCGATAGTCGCAAGCGAAGCGACCGTCAACGCCACCAGCCCGGCGATCGTGGTCGGCTCGCGCCGCAAAGTGCACTTGCGCGGACGCAGCATGCCCACCGACGCGTTCGAAATCATCGGCATTGCGGCCGGCGATGCCGACCAGGCTTCCGTTCAGATCCCGGAGGACATGCGCCGGGCGCTCGCGGCCAGCTCCCGGATCGCTGCCGACGCGGCAAAGGCCGCACTGGGCATCACTTTGAGCATCATCACCGGCGAAATCGGCCAAAAGCGCGTGTCGATCCAGGGCTATCGCGTCGTGTCGAAGGTCGGCCGCGGCGGCTCCTCGATCGTCTACCTCGCCGAGCGGGAAAGCGACAAGCAGCAGGTCGTCCTCAAGATCCTCAACGCCACCGCCGGCCTGGACGAAATCCTGCTGCAGCGCTTTGTGCAGGAATTCGACATCATCTCGTCGATCGATCACCCCAACGTGATCAAGATCTACGATCGCGGCTTCAGCGATCGCCACGCGTACATCGCGATGGAGTATTTTCCCAACGGCAGCCTCGCCGAAGTCATCGCCCAAGGCTTGAGTGGCCGGCAGGCATTGTCGCTGCTTGCCCAGGCCGCGAGCGCGCTGCGCGAGGTCCACAGCCGCGGCGTCATACACCGCGATATCAAGCCGGGAAATCTCATGGCGCGCGCCGACGGCAGCATCGTCCTCGCCGATTTCGGCATCGCAAAGCGGCTCGGAGAGGACAAGGGGCGCACGTTGCAAGGCGAGCTCTACGGGACCCCCTATTACGTTTCGCCGGAGCAGATCGAAGGCAGCCCCGCCACGATGCAGTCCGATATCTACGCTCTTGGACTCATTTTTTACGAGATGTTGACGCGCCAACGGCCGTTCGATGCCGAATCCGTGTCGGGATTGATCGCGCTGCATATCAGCGCACCGCGGCCTAAGCTCCCGGACGAGTTCGCCGAGTATCAGGGGCTGCTCGACCGGATGATCGCCGTGGACCCCCGCAACCGCTTCAAAAGGGCCGACGAGGTGCTCGAGGCGATCGACGACGTATGGACGCAGCAGGCCCTGCGAGCGCTGAAGCGAGGTAGCTGAGGTCCGGCTTACCGGAGCCCCAGTACGTCCTGCATGTCGTAGAGGCCGCCGTTCTTGTCCTTGAGGAAGCGCGCGGCTCGAAGCGCCCCGAGGGCGTAGGTGGCGCGGCTGCCCGAGCGCACGGTGATTTCAGCGCGCTCGCCCTCTCCGATGAACATGACGGTATGCTCACCGACGATATCGCCGCCGCGAACGGAGTGAAACCCGATCGCCTTGGAATCGCGTTCCCCCACCTCTCCTTTGCGTTCGTACACGGCAGTGCGACCGAGGTCCCTGCCGAGCGCGCGGGCGATCACTTCGCCGAACTTGAGCGCCGTGCCCGAAGGCGCATCGATCTTGTGTCGATGGTGTGCTTCGAGGATCTCCACGTCGTAAGCGTCACCGAGCGCGAGCGCGGCCGTCTCGACAAGTCTGAACGCGACGTTCACGCCCGGCGACATATTCGGCGCCTTTACGATCGCGATCTTTCCCGCCGCCGCCGCGATACGCCCCTCTTGCTCCGCCGAAAAACCGGTCGTTCAGATGACCATGCGCACACCCTTCTTCAGGCACTGTTCCAAGTGCGCGAGCGTAGCTTCAGGGCGGGTAAAATCGATGAGGCAGTCGCCTTCCGCGACTCCATCGGCGAAGGTGGAAGCGATCTTCACGCCGCAGGGGCGTCCGACCAGTTCTCCGGCATCCTTGCCGATGACGGGGCTTCCGGGAACCTCCACCGCCGCCGCGAGCTTGAGATCCCCCGATGTGAGAGCCATCTCGATCAACGCACGCCCCATGCGGCCTCCCGCGCCGGCGATGACAAGCTTCACTGCTCGGGCTTTCCGGGTACCGCGGCAGCCACGATATCTCCCTCGACGCGCTTCAACTTCCCGTCCTCGAAAAACACCGCAATGCGGCGATACTCGATCTCACGGCTGTTGGCGCGTTGGCGCAGGAAAACGTAATCCCAGCGCTCTTCGTGAAAGATGTCACTAACTAGGGGCGTGCCCAGAACAAATCGCACCTGATCGCGGGTCAGGCCGGGCTTGAGCTGCGCGACCATTTCCTGCGTTATGTAATTCCCCTGCTGGATTTCCATCCGGTAAGGCGTGAGGCTCGGCGCAAGACCGCACGCCTCAGTGAGAAACGGTAACGCAAAAATCAGCATTCGCGGCACGATCCGAGTGTTTCCGCGGCAATAAAACGCTATATGATAGCGGAAACGGGCGTCTTCCCCGAGGTGATCCTACGTGACCAACGTCCACGACTTGAAGACCAGCGGCCTGAAGGCCACAGGCCCGCGGCTGCGAATCCTGAAGCTTTTCGAAAACAGCAAGGTGCGCCACCTATCGGCCGAGGACGTCTATCGGATTCTCATCAACGAGGGATTGGACATCGGGCTGGCCACGGTCTACCGCGTCCTCACCCAGTTCGAACAGGCCGGCATCCTCCAGCGCCACCATTTCGAGTCCGGAAAGGCGGTGTTCGAGCTGAATGAGGGCAGCCATCACGATCATCTCGTGTGCATGCAGTGCGGACGCGTCGAAGAGTTCTATGACGCCGAAATCGAGAAGCGCCAGGTCCGGGTCGCCACGGAACGCGGCTTTGCGATTCGAGAGCATTCGCTGCAGCTGTACGCCGACTGCACCAAGCCGAATTGCCCGCACAAGTCCCGCGCGAAGGGCTAGGGTTCGAGGCGCAGCGCCGCATTTCGATGACCGCCGAAATCGCCCTCCCCCAGGGGTTTGCGCTGCACGAATACCGCGTCGAGCAGACTCTCGGGATCGGGGGCTTCGGCCTGACCTATCTCGCCACCGACTCGAACCTCAACCTCAAGGTCGCGATCAAGGAGTACCTGCCCGGCGACCTCGCCCAGCGCGGCGAGGACCAATCGGTCCAGCCGAAGTCCGAGTCCAGCTCGGAGTCGTTCAAGTGGGGCCTTTCCCGGTTTCTCGACGAATCGCGCACGCTCGCCTCGTTCCGCCATCCGAATATCGTCAGGGTCTTGCGATTCTTCGAAGCGAACAGGACCGCGTACATGGTGATGGAATTCGTTGCGGGACAACCCCTGGGCGAATGGATCCGCACCCGCCGGCCGCTCGAGCAAGGCGCCGTGCTCGCCATCGCCGGCCCGCTGCTCGACGGCCTGGAATTGATTCATCGCACCGGCTACTTGCACCGCGATATCAAGCCCGGCAACGTCTTCATTCGCGAAGACGGGTCACCCGTGTTGCTCGACTTCGGTTCCGCGCGCACCGCTTCGGAAGGCACCGAGCGGACCGCGATAGTCACCCCGGGTTACGCGCCGATCGAGCAATATCACTCGCAAGGCCGGCAGGGGCCGTGGAGCGACTTGTACGCGTTCGGGGGAGTTCTGTATTGGATGATCATCGGCAAAAGGCCGGTGGAGGCGGTGGCGCGCGTGCGTCAGGACATGCTTCCGCCCGCGGTGCAGGTCGCCGACCGCAGCCGCTACAGCATCGAACTGCTTACAGCGGTCGACTGGGCGCTCGTGTCACACGAAGAGCAGCGTCCGCAATCGGTGGCGGAGTTTCGCGCCGCGCTCTCCGGACTTGCCGCGCCGGACCCAGGGACCGTGACCTACCAGACGACCGTGAAGATGCAGGATCCGCTGCAAGCCACGACCCCGCCGACGACTTTTCCCACCGGGGTCGAGTTCGACCGCGAGGCCCTCAAGAAAGTCGAAGCGGAACTCGCCAAGCACATCGGCCCGATCGCCCATCTGGTGATCAAGTCCGCGGCCAAGAAGGCTTACACCATTGCCGGCCTCGCCGAAATCGTGTCAGTCGACATCGCCGACGAAAAGCTGCGTGCCGCGTTCGTCAGGAGATTCTCCGGCGACAAGTCGACGCCGACCGGGGACCCGACGCGTGCCGGTGCCACGCGCCAGCAGTCCGTGCCGCCAACCGCGTCGAACATCGATGCTCAGACTCTCGCCAAGGCCGAAGCGGCCCTCGCCAAGTATATCGGCGCGGTCGCCAAGGTCGTCGTGAAGCGCGCAGCGGCGAAGGCGCGTGACGCTGGGGAGTTGTATCTTCTGATCGCCGAAGAAATCGAGGACAAGGACGAAAGGAAGGCCTTCGTCCGCAAGGCCATCTCCGCATCGGGCAAGGAATGAGGCCGCGCCCGGCGGCTCTCCCGGGGAAGATCTATTTCTGGTACTTGAACGACAGCATCACCCGCGTCCGGTAGGCCACGACCTTGCCGTCCTCGACCTTCAAGTCCTGCTTTACGACCTCAGCGATGCGAAGGTCGCGCAAGGTCTTGGATGCCGCTTGGACCGCCCGCTTCGCTGCGTCCTCCCACGAAGTTTCGCTCGTTCCGATCACTTCCGTGATTCTGTAGATTCCGTCGGCCTTGGCCATCGTTCGTCTCCTGTGACAAGTGTCGCGCTTCCCAGACGAGAGCGTTCCGGGATAATACTCCTCCGCCCGGTGGCGTAAGCTCGACCGGTACGGATCTCAGAAGGCGGACGATGGATTTGATTCTCTGGCGACACGCCGAGGCCGAGGCGGGCAGCCCGGATTCTGCGCGGAAGCTGACCGAACACGGCCGGGAGCAGGCGCGGCGCATCGCCGCGTGGCTCATGCCGCGCTTGCCCGGAAATTGCGAAATCCTGGTCGGCCCCGCCGCACGCGCGCAGCAGACCGCTCAGGCGCTCGGCGTAGCGTTCATGACCACGCCGGCGGTAGGCACCGATGCGGTTGCCGCAGACGTCA